>USLE01000274.1 GCA_900555465.1 uncultured Butyricicoccus sp. | reverse complement strand
CGGAAAGGCCGTACAGCGGGAGCAATACCGGCAGGAGCACGCAGACAGCCAGCCCAAGGACGGCGGTAAAGAGGTACGAAATTCTCATCAGCTTTTTGGTATAGTGCGCGGCCTGGGTGTAATCCGACGCGCCTACGCACTGCCCAACCACTGGAACCATTGCGAGGTTCACCGCATTGACGACAATCACAGCGATCTGATCCACGCTGTTCGCAACGCCGTTTGCCGCGATCTGAACCGTGCCGAAGCCCGCCACAATGCTGGTGACCAGCACCTTACCCAGCGCGAACAGGCCGTTTTCCAAACCGTTCGGCACAGCGATGCGCAGGATGCGGCGAACGACCGGCGTGTCCCACATCAGGATGTGATGCCAGTACAGCGGGATGCTGTTTTGCCTGCGGAAAGCCAATCGGCTCATCACCACGGCTGCAAATGCGCGCGAGAGCAGCGTCGGTACGGCAACGCCCGCAACACCCGCATGAAGCACGGAAACACCGATGAAATCACCGATCACATTGATCACATTCATGGTGAGAGATACGTACATGGTGACCGAGGTTTTCCCCATCACCCGATACAGCGCCGCTCCGGCATCATAGATGCCGAGAAAGGGGAACGAGCATGCCGTAATCATAAAGTATGTCTGCGCTGCTGCCATCACATCTGCCTCCACCGAGCCGAAGAACAGACGCAGGATAGCGTCACGCCCCAGAAGGCACACTCTGCCAGTATCGCAGCAGACAGAAGCAGCGTCACCATCATCAGCTGTCCGGCAGAGCGCTCGGCCTGCGCCGGCTGGCGACCACCCGCATACTGCGAAATGATGACCGAGCCGCCCGTCGGCAGCGTCGCCATCACGGTGATGATCAGATAGTTTACCATGTCCACCAGCGCCACGCCCGAAACTGCCGCTTCTCCGGCGCTGGCGACCATGACCGTATCCACCATACCCACCAGCATGACAAGCACCTGCTCGATCACAAGCGGCACCAGCAGCCTTTTCAGTGCGCGATTGGAATATATCAATGAAGAAAAACCTCCGGGAGAAAGATTTTGACTATACATGTATCAGCCAGCAGAGCGTTTTAACAGGAATTTCCGCTTCGATTCATTTATTTATTCGGTGAAGCCCAGATCTGCCAGCCAGCTTGTGACCTCAGCCTGTGCGTCAGCAGCGGAGCTGCCGCTGATGCGCAATCCGTCAAGCACGGCTGCATCGGGCTGCAGTTCAGCGATCGTATCCAAGGCGCCGGAAAAACCGCTGCCTCCCGATGTGACAAACGGTACAATGGTTTTGCCGGAAAAGTCATATTCCTCCAGGAAACTGTACAGCGCCATCGGCATATCATACCACCAGTTCGGGAATCCGAGGAAGACCGTATCGTATGCGTCGAGGTTTTCAATGTGTGTGGCAAGCGTGGGCCGAGCGGCCTCGGTGTTTTCCTCCTGTGCCAGTTCGATCGTTGCGTCATAGGTTTCCGGGTACGGATCGGTCGTCCGGATGGAAAACAGCTCGCCGCCGGTCGCTTCCGCGATCATGTAAGCAATCAGCCCCGTGTTCCCGGTAACAGTATCGTTCTGGTACTGGATGCTGGCGGAAGAATTGGCATCCACACCTGCCGGCAGATCGGCGTTTTCGCCGTAGGTAAAGTAGGCAATCAGGATACCGCCGTCCGCACCGCCTGCATCCGCCGCGGATTGTGCAGGCGTATCTACGGTAGTGGTTTGCGATGGATCGGTCGCCGGTTCCTCAGATACCTGTACCTCTTCCACCGTATTGCCGCCGCAGGCCGTCATGCAGAATATACCGGCTGCTGCAAGGCATAAAGCAAGAATTCTTTTCATTTGGAGTACCTCCTTATCCGTTCCGTAGCTGATAAATCCGAGGTGACCTTCCCCAAGAGACTGCCCTTTCTTCTCAAAGAGAAGCCACCCGCCTATACCCATTTTAGTAGGGAAATGAGAAAATGTAAAATACCTATATTAAATGGAATATCATAACTATCTTGTATTGTTCCGTGTGGGAGCCCGCCTTGACAGTTTGCTATCTCCTGCGAATAATAGTAAACAGATGGACTGAGTGAACAGGAGGACACACGAATGGATCTCCGGCTATTGGAATATTTTCTCGCCGTTGCCAAAACAGGCAATATCACCCGCGCAGCAGAACAGCTGCATGTCACCCAGCCGACCATCAGCCGCCAGCTGATGGAGCTCGAGCAGGAAATGGGCACCCGCCTGCTGATCCGCGGTAAGCGGCAGATCACATTGACCGACGCAGGCATCCTCTTCCAGCAGCGCGCGGAGGAGATCGTGTCCCTTCTGCAAAAGACCGCCCGTGACATCGCGGATCAGGATGATCTGCTCGGCGGGACGGTGGCGGTTGGCTGCGTGGAATCCTGTGCATCCATGCTGCTTCCCGAGGTGTTAGGTGCATTTTCCGCTGCGCATCCGCGGGTACATTACGAGCTGTATAGCGCAGACGGCGATGACATCCGGGAGAAGCTGGATTGCGGCGAACTGGACTTCGGCATCCTGCTCGAGCCGGTCGAGACCGCCAAATATGATTATTTTCGTCTGCCTTATTGGGAAACATGGGGCGTTGTGATGTGCAAGGACGACCCGCTGGCGGAAAAGCAGGCGATCGGCAGGGAAGAGATCCTATCCATGCCGCTGATCCTGCCGCGGCGGGAGATCGTTCAGGACAATATCGCGGGCTGGTTCGGCTTGGAGCGCAGCCAGCTGCATATTTTTGCCGGGCATAACCTGCTGAGCAATGCGACACTGCTGGTGAAAGCAGGGCTGGGATATGCTGTCTGCGTTGGTGGTTCGTTTGCGATCCGTGGCGGGGAAGATCTGTGCTTTGTCCCGTTCACCCCTGAGCGTACAACCGGACATGTACTGGTGTGGAAGAAAAACCGCGTGTTCCATGCTGCGGCCGCCCAGTTCCGCGCCCATGTGCAGGACAAGCTGGCATTGGTATGATGC
>USLE01000273.1 GCA_900555465.1 uncultured Butyricicoccus sp. | reverse complement strand
GAGATGAACAGCGGCACCAGAATCGGGATCATCGCCTTGGCGCGCTGCACCAGATTGCCGGATTCAAAATCCGCGCCGCGCGCCTTCTGCGCCGAGATGATCTTCTCGGTCTCCTCGATCAGGGTCGGGATGAAGCGCAGCGCGATCGACATCATCATGGAAAGCTCGTGCACCGGCGCATGCAGCTTTTTGAGCGGCGAGAGCAGGCGCTCGAGGCCGTCGGTCAGCTGGATGGGCGAGGTGGTGTAGGTCAGCATCGAGGTCGCGATGATGAGCAGCATCAGGCGGATGACCATAAAGACGGCCGTCCGGATGCCCTCGCGGCTGATGTGCAGGAACCCCCACTGCCAGATATACTCACCCGGCGTGTAGAACAGGTTGAGCACGGCGGTAAAGATGACGATGAACAGCACCGGCTTGAGCCCGCGCACCACGAGCTTGGGCGAGATGCGCGAAATGCCGATGATGATCGCGAGGAACGCGAGGATGATCGCATAGGAAACCGGGCCGTTCGCGAGGAACAGCAGCACGATGAACGCGACCGTGAGCACGATCTTGACGCGGGGGTCAAGCCGGTGCACGGCGCTGTCGCCCGGGAAAAACTGGCCGATCGTGATGTCCTTGAGCATCAGCGCGCGCCCCCTTTCTGCTTGCAGGCGCGCAGCGCGTCCAGCGCCTGCGCGACGGTAAAGACTGAGGTATCCACATCATACCCGCGCTTTTTCAGCTCAAGCATGACCTTGGTGATCATGGGGATGTCAAGACCGGCTGCGATGATCTCCTCCGCATGCGAGAACACCTCGCGCGGGGTGTCGCAGAACAGCACCTTGGCCTGATTCATCACCAGCAGGCGGTCCGCGATCTGCGCGATGTCCTCCATCGAATGCGAAACGATCAATACGGTCGCGCCCGACTGGTCATGGTAGCGTTTGACCAAGCCGAGGATCTCGTCGCGGCCCGCAGGGTCAAGCCCCGCGGTGGGCTCGTCCAGCACGAGCACGTCCGGCCGCATGGCGATCACGCCCGCGATCGCGACGCGGCGCTTCTGGCCGCCGGAGAGCGCAAACGGCGACTGGTTCGCCATATTCTCGTCCAGACCGACCGCGCGCATGGATTCGAGCACGCGCTCATCGATCTCCGCCTGCGGCAGGCCCATGTTGGACGGGCCGAAAGCGATGTCCTTGGCGATGGTCTCCTCGAACAGCTGGTACTCGGGGTACTGGAACACCAGGCCGACGCGGAAGCGCGTTTCGCGCGCGCACTTGCCCTTTTCGTTCCAGATGGATTGCCCGTCGAGCAGTACCTCGCCCGCGGTGGGCTTCAAAAGCCCGTTGAGATGCTGGATCAGCGTGGACTTGCCCGAGCCGGTGTGGCCGATCACGCCGAGGATCTCGCCTTTTTGTATTTTCAGGTCAACGTGGTCGAGCGCCGTGCGCTCAAAAGGGGTGCCTGCGCCATAGACATGGGTCAGGCCCCGCGTTTCAAGGATGGTTGACAATGGATCGTCCTCCCGTTTTTCTTATCGCGCGAAGCGCGTATCCAATTCAGATTTTGCGATTTGCCGCAAAATCTCAAAAAACCGGGAGCATGTATCTCGGTTTTTTGACCTCGGCTCAGCCGCCTTGGGCGGCGTCCGGGGGTATCGTCACATGGTTTCTGCGGAACCATGTGACGTATTCAGGGGGTACTGGGTACCCCCTGAAGGCTATGCCAGATATTTCTCTAAGGTATCCGCGCATTCCGTGACCGAAAGCGCGTCGATGGGCAGGGTTTCGCCGTCCTGCCTGTCCAGATCGTACAGCACCTCGATGGTCTGCGGCACAGTCAGGGACGCGGCGCGCAGCGTGTCCACCTGCGTGAAGATCTCGCGCGGCGTGCCGTCCATGAGCACGTTGCCCTGATGCATGACCACCACGCGCTGCGCCTGCATGGCCTCGTCCATGTGGTGCGTGATGAGGATGACCGTGATGCCGTATTTCTGGTTGAGCTCGCGCACAACGGCCATGACCTCGCGCCGCCCCTGCGGGTCGAGCATGGCGGTCGGCTCATCGAGCACCACGCAGCGCGGCATCATGGCGATCACGCCCGCAATCGCGACGCGCTGCTTCTGGCCGCCGGACAGGCGGTGCGGCGCCTGCTTGCGGTATTCATACATACCGACCGCCTTGAGCGCGTCGTCCACGCGCTTGCGGATCTCTGCGGGCGGCACGCCCATGTTTTCGAGCGCGAACGCCACGTCCTCCTCGACGACTGTGGCGACCAGCTGGTTGTCCGGGTTCTGGAACACCATCGACACGGTCTTGCGCACCTCGTAGGTGTTGTTTTCGTCGCGCGTGTCCATCATATCGACATAGCATACGCCGCCGGTCGGCAGGCGGATGGCGTTGAAGCAGCCCGCGAGCGTACTCTTGCCCGAGCCGTTGTGCCCCAGCACGGCGACGAACTCGCCGCGGTTGATCGAGAGGTTCACGCCCTTGAGCACGGGCACGGCGAGCTGGCCTTCCTCGACCGGATAGGCGTATTGCAGGTTTTCGGTTTTGATGATTTCAGACATAGGTTATTCGTCCTTTGGTTGGTTTGCAGCCGCTTTTTCCGCTTCCAGTTCGCGGATCGCGGCCTTGACGGCGGCTTTTGTGATCAGGAAAAAGACGTAACAAAGCAAGGCGACAAGCGCAATAACAATCCACCACATTTGGGTTCCTCCTTGTCAGGACTTGGGGCGGCCGGACTCGTCTATCGCGTCCTTGTCCGCTTTTTTGATGACAAAATACAGCGCAAAGAGGAAAAATGCCGCGCCGATGATCTGCGGGATGATGCCGAAGAGCGATGCCTGCAAATAGGTTGCCATAAATTCTGTTGGCATAGGAAAAGCCCCCTGTCTTTTCCATCGATGCGGTTGCCTTACAATATCTGTAGGGGCGCGCAGTGCGCGCCCGCACTTATTCCTCCGCGATGAATCTTGCGCTCGACCCGCAGGGCAGCACCAGCC
>USLE01000272.1 GCA_900555465.1 uncultured Butyricicoccus sp. | reverse complement strand
TACACGTCGAACATCTGCTGCCAGACCTCCTCGTCCGCGCGCATGTAGTCCGAACCGTGGTCGAGGGTGTCGAGCGCCGCAGCGTACTGCATACTGCCGGCGTAATACTGCGCCAGCGGAATGGTGATCGAGTTGGACTCCTCCTGCGCGAGGTCCTGCGCGTACTGGTCGGCCACGCCTTCCTCGTTGCCGCCCGAGATCAGGTAGGAGAGCTTGTAGTCGTTCGCCTCAAACAGGTCGATCGAGGCGCAGTTTTTGAGGTCCTCGAGTGAAAGATCGTCGCTGTAGAAAATGCTCTGCGCGACCAGATTGAGGCCGATCAGCACGATGAACACCGCGGACACCGCCGCAACCGGCCAGCGTACCGCGCCGCCCTTGCTCTTGTGCGGCAGCTTGAGCCGCAGGCTGTCGCCGCAGTACAGCGTCACGAGCGCGAGCACGGCAAAGAACATCGGCATACAGCCGCCGACCGACCAGATGACGTCGCTGATCGCCTGCCCGAACATCTGGCAGACGCACGCCGCGAGCAGCATCACGGTAAGCGGCTTCTGCTTGCGGGTCTTGACCATCGCCCAGACCGCCGTGCCGAGCAGGGCGACAAAGGCCGCAAGGCCGAGCACGCCCAGATCGCACAGCATTTCGACATAGTGGTTGTGCGCGTACTTGGTTTCGTAGTAGTAATCCTGTACGGATACCACGCCGTTTTCAAAGCCGCCCAGACCGCGGCCGATGATCGGCGAGGTCAGCCAGAGCTTGATCGCGTCCTGCCGGTACACGCCGCGCTGCACCACGTTGCCGTTTGCCGAAAGGTCCTGGATACGGTCGGCGATGAAGGAGGGCAGGATCGTGTAGCCCAGCTTGAGGCTGCCGTCCTGCGCGCCGGTGTAGGCCGCGCTGTTGATCGTCACGCCCGGCTCGCTGCACGAGAAGTAGAAGAACACCAGCTCGCTGTCCTCGGGCACGTTGAAGGTCACCGCGCTGTCCGAACTGCCGCTTGCAAGGTCGGTCTCGTTGTTCTGGATCAGGTTGTTCGTGTTTTTATACGCGACGCGCACGTTGACCGGCGCGGTCGCTTCCATCGTCAGGGTGTATTCCCCGGCGGACAGGTCCGCGGTGCGGCGGAAATCGCTCTCCGCGCTGAAGGTGTACGGCCCTGTGAGGTTGAGCGCCGCCACCAGATATACGGCGATCAGCACGAGGATGCCCGCAATGATGCCGATCAGCACCTTGCCCTTGCCCGCGAGCGCGTTCTCGACCTTTTCGCGCACGAACACCTCGAGCGCGCACGCCGCCGCGCAGCCGACGATCAGCATGATCAGCGGCAGCGGCGAGCCGGTCGCCGTATCGCCGAAGCCCGCGACCGATACCGCGCCCGCCGCAAGCGCGACCACCGCGGTCTGCACCAGCAGCAGGAAGAAGCCGATGCGGCGCTCCTTGGGGGCGAGCGCGAGCATCAGCAGGCACGCCACGACAAATACGCCCAGCGAGCCCATCGAAAACGCCAGCAGATAAGACACCGCATTGACCATGAGCAGGATGGTGCACAGGATCTTCTGCTTCCGGGTTTCCGCCGTGAGCACCAGCCAGAGGGACAGCAGGCACGCGATGGACATCAGGCCGGCATACACGTTCGGGTTGCCGAAAATGGTGTTCAGACGGGCGTAGAACGTCGCACCCGTATCGCCATAGCCCGGCCCCACCACTTCCATCAGCGCGCGGAACGGGCGCATCAGGATGTTGCTGGAAGCCGCGTCGATCGACAGCACGCCGACCGGCGCCGCAGCCGCCGCCAGCACGGCGGCCGTCCGGCGGAAGGAGACCTTGCCGCCCCTGGAGCGCAGCACGATCATCATAAATCCCGCGAACGCCGCGAGCATGCAGGAGAACTCCGCGATCGCAAACTTGCCCGACTTGGCGTACAGCGTGGAGATGCCCGCCAGCAGCATGTAGGCAAACATCGCAAACGCCGGCGGCGTCATCAGCCGCACGACCCGCTCGCGGTCAGCAAAAAGCAGCATGCCCAGAACCGCGGCCGCGCCGATCAGGCCGGTCACCTTCTCGGTGAAATAGCTGCCGTTGTTGTCAAAGCAGATCGTCAGGAACAGAACGACGGCGGCAAAAACATACAGCCCCCAGCGTTCCGACTGCGTCGGTTTGACTGTTTTCTGTTTCATGTTATAATAACCTCCTCGGCGCCGCCGGCCGACGGCGCTGCATTTCCACATCTACCTTATTATATAGGAAAACCGCGCTCAGCGAAAGCCCTTTGCCGCCTTTTCGTAAATCGCGGTCAGCTCCGGGAAAACCGTTTGCAGACCGAACGGCTGCACCGACTGCCGCGCCGCCTCGCCGAACGCGCGGCGTTTTTCCGGCTCGAGCAGGCGCTTGACCGCCTCTGCGAACGCCTTTGCGTCGCCGAACGGATACAGCAGGCCGTTTTCGCCGCTTTTGACCAGATCCTGATGCCCCTTGACATCACTCGCCACGACCGGCAGGCCGCAGGCCATCGCCTCCATCACATTGAACGGCAGGCCCTCGATCCGGCTGGCGGACACGCACAGGTCCGCGGCATGGTAATAGGTTTCCATATCGCGCACAAAGCCCGGGAAGTGCACGCGGCCGATCACGCCCACCCGCCGCGCCAGCTGGCGGCAGCTTTCGCGCAGGTCGCCCCGCCCGGGCAGCAGTAGCACGGTGTTTTCCGGCAGACTGCGCAGCGCTTCGATCAGCATGGCCTGGTTTTTGCGCCCGGAAAACTCCGCCGCATACACCATCGCCACCTCGCCCGGCCGTATCCCGAGCTTTTCGCGGGCTTCCTCCCGCTCGCCCGGCGCCGGGGGCCGGAAGCGCGCAAGATCCGCGCCCATGCCGCCGGTCGGCACGATATTTTTGCCCAGCCCGTACTGCCGCGCGATCCCGGTATCCTGCCGGTTCATGGTCAGCAGCCAGTCGGTGACCGGCGCGGTCATGCGCTCGGCGCCGAGCAGCAGCATCCGCTTGGCCCGCGGGG
>USLE01000271.1 GCA_900555465.1 uncultured Butyricicoccus sp. | reverse complement strand
CCAAAAAGCGCCTCAATCAGGGCGAGCGCATCGTCGAGGTGCTCAAGCAGCCGCAGAACAGCCCGATCCCGGTCGAAAAGCAGGTCATCATCATCTACGCCGTCATCTCGGGCGCGCTGCTCGATATCCCGGCGGATCAGATCGGCGTATTTGAGAAAGAGCTGTTCGAGTTTATGGACGGCGTATACGGCGACGTGCCGGAGACCATCCGCGCGACCCGCCAGCTGGACGACGACATCAGGGAAAAGATGACAAAGGCCATTGAGGAATTCAAAGTCAAGTTCCTTTCCGAGCACTGAAGCGGAAGGGAGGACTGAACAATGGCTTCCGGAAATATGAAGGACATCAAGCGCCGCATCAAATCGGTGCAGTCCACCATGCAGATCACCAAGGCGATGGAGCTGGTGGCCTCGTCCAAAATGCGCCGCGCCAAGGAGCGCGCGCTGGCGGCGCGTCCCTATTTCAACACGATGTATGAGACCATCACGCGGCTGGCCCGCGCCACGCGGGAAAACGACTCGATCTATACCCGCCGCCGCGAGGTGAAAACCAGCCTGTTCATCGTCATCGCGGGCGACCGCGGTCTGGCGGGCGGCTACAACACCAACCTGTTCAAGCTCGCCGCCGCCGAGATGGAGGGCAAAAACGCGCAGGTGGTCACGATCGGCAAAAAGGCGCAGGAGCATTACGCCAAGCGCACCTGGCCGGTCGCGGCGGACTATCCCGGCATTGCCGAGACCATGCAGATCGGCGACACGCATCCGATCGTCGCGCAGCTGCTCGACCTGTTCCGCAGCGGCAAGGTCGACGAGGTGTTCCTCTGCTATACCGCGTTTGTCTCGCCGCTGCAGCAGGAGCCGAAGTGCATCCAGCTGCTGCCCGCGCGCTTTGCGCAGGCAGAGGAGGAAAAGCCGTCCGGCGCGCGCGTGCTGACCGAATACGACCCCTCGCCCGAGGCGGTGTTTGACGCGATCATCCCGGAATTCCTGTACGGCGTGCTGTACGGCGCAGTGGTCGAGAGCTACTGCTCTGAGCAGTCCGCGCGCCGCATGGCGATGGAGGCCGCGTCCGACAACGCCAGCGAGATGATCGAGAACCTCAACCTGTCCTACAACCGCGCCCGTCAGGCGGCCATCACGCAGGAGATCACCGAGATCGTTGCGGGCTCGGGCGAGGTCGGCGCGTAGGACGAAAGATTAGGAGTTTTGCCAATGAGTGAGCAGAATATGGGCACCGTTGTCCAGATCATTGGGCCGGTGCTGGACATTAAATTTGCTGCCGACGCACTGCCGAAGCTGCTGAACGCCATCACGATCGACAACCACGGCCGGATCATCACGGTCGAGGTGGCGCAGCACATCGGGCAGGACACCGTGCGCTGCATCGCGATGGAGTCCACGGACGGGCTGGTGCGCGGCATGAAAGCGGCCGATACCGGCGGCCCGATCACGGTGCCGGTCGGCGACAAAAACCTCGGCCGCATTTTCAACCTGCTCGGACAGCCGGTGGACAACAAGCCCCCGGTCGAGGGCGAGGAGCGCTGGCCGATCCACCGTCCGGCCCCCTCGTATGAGGAGCAGGAATCCACCACAGAGATCCTCGAAACCGGCATCAAGGTCATCGACCTGATCGCGCCGTATGCCAAGGGCGGCAAGATCGGCCTGTTCGGCGGCGCGGGCGTCGGCAAGACGGTCATCATCATGGAGCTGATCAACAACATCGCCAAGCAGCACGGCGGTATCTCGGTCTTTACCGGCGTCGGCGAGCGCACCCGCGAGGGCAACGACCTGTACAACGAAATGCAGGAGTCCGGCGTTATCAACAAGACCGCGCTGGTCTACGGCCAGATGAACGAGCCGCCCGGCGCGCGTATGCGCGTGGCGCTGTCCGGCCTGACAATGGCGGAGTACTTCCGCGACGTGGAAGGGCAGGACGTGCTGCTGTTTATCGACAACATCTTCCGCTTCACGCAGGCCGGCTCGGAGGTATCCGCGCTGCTCGGCCGTATGCCGTCCGCAGTAGGCTACCAGCCCACGCTCGCAACCGAGATGGGCGCCCTGCAGGAGCGCATCACCTCGACCAAGAAGGGCTCGATCACCTCGGTGCAGGCGGTGTACGTCCCGGCGGACGACCTGACCGACCCCGCCCCGGCGACCACGTTCTCGCATCTGGATGCGAAGGTCGTCCTGTCGCGTGATATCGCGTCGATGGGCATTTACCCGGCGGTCGATCCGCTGGATTCCTCCTCGCGCATCCTGACGGCGGACGTCGTCGGCATCGAGCACTACGAGGTCGCGCGTGCGGTGCAGTCCATCCTGCAGCGCTACAAGGATCTGCAGGACATCATCGCCATCCTCGGCATGGATGAGCTGTCCGACGAGGACAAGCTGACCGTTGCACGCGCCCGCAAGATCCAGAACTTCCTCTCGCAGCCGTTCCATGTTGCGGAGCAGTTCACGGGCTTCCAGGGCAAGTATGTGCCGGTATCCGAGACCATCCGCGGCTTCCGTGAGATCCTGGACGGCAAGCATGACGATCTGCCCGAGTCGGCGTTCCTGTTTGCCGGCACCATCGACGAGGTCGTGGAGAAGGCAAAGAAGGGGGCATAATATGGCTACCTTCCATCTCAAGGTGATGACCGTGGACCGCTGCTTTTATGACGACGAGGTCGACCGGATCATCATCCGCACCACGCAGGGCGACGTCGGCATCCTGCCGAACCATATCCCGTATATCGCGGCGATCGGCATCGGCGGGCTGACCATCTTCAAGGATGGGGAAAAGCGCATGGCGGCGGTCGCAGGCGGGTTTGTGGACGTGTCCAAGGAGCAGACCGTGGTCCTTGCGCGCACCTGCGAGTGGGCGGATGAGATCGACGTCCACCGCGCGCAGGAGGCCGCAGAGCATGCGCGCGCCGCCCTCCAGCAGAAGGAGAGCAGCCGGGAGCATGATCTGGCGCAGGCCAAACTGAAAAAAGCGGTCAACCGCATCCGCATTGCGGAGCACAAATAGGC
>USLE01000270.1 GCA_900555465.1 uncultured Butyricicoccus sp. | reverse complement strand
GTGCGAGCTTGGGATCCTCCGGGTCGTCCATCGCATAGAACGGGCGCTTGGCGGACGGGAAGTGGGTGACGAACACGAAATCGCTGTCGTGCTCCTCCTTTGCCCACTGGCAGAGCAGCACTTCTTCGTCCGGGTTGAGGTCGTAACGGTTCTTGGACTTGTGGCCGTACTTCTCCTCCATGATCTGCTTGGCCTCGTGGAAGCGGATGGTCGGGATCTCGCGGATCTCCGGGATCTCCACGTTCAGCATGGCGACCTCTTCCGGGCAGTGCTCCTTGACGTAGTTCATCACGTATCCCAGCATGCCGGTCTCCATCTCCATGACGTCGTACATCGAGTCGATATACGCCATCTCGAAGTCCAGGCCGATATATTCGTTCAAATGGCGCGAGGTGTTGTGGCGCTCGGCGCGGTAAACGCTGCCGATCTCAAACACGCGGCCGAAGGCGCCCGCGAGGTACTGCTTGTGGAACTGCGGGGACTGCGCGAGGTAGGCCGGATTGCCGAAGTAGTCCAGCTTGAACAGGTTCGCGCCGCCCTCTGCGCCCGCGACAACGATCTTGGGCGTGTGGATGTGGGTAAAGCCCTGGGACTGCATATACTCCGCAAAACCGTCCGCGATTGCGCCCTGGATGCGGAACACTGCCTGCTTGCGCGGGTGGCGCAGGGTGATCGGGCGCAGCGGCAGGTCGACGTCGAGCGACAGGCCCATATACTTCTTGCCGAGCGGCACGGGGAGCTGCTCGTAGGGGCGGCCGAGCACCTTGACCGCCGACAGGACGACTTCCACGCCGTGCTCGGCGCGGGGCTCCTCGTGTACCTTGCCGGTCACCTCGAGCACCATTGCGTCCTTGATCTCGCTGCGTGCAATGCCGCCGATCTCGTCGCCCTGGAAGGTGCACTGGATCAGGCCGCGTTCGACGCGCATAATGACAAACGCGAAGTCCGACATGTCGCGCACGCGGTGCACGGTGCCGCGGAAGGTGACATCCTCGCCGACCGCGCCGCACACGCGCTTTACGGTATCGACATACCGGCCCGCTTCATGAATCATTTCCATAATCTTTTAACGCCTCTCTATATCAGCATTTTTACAGGAATATATTGTATCATGAAAGCGGAAGATAAACAAGGTTTTTTGCGGGAAAGTACGAAGAAAAGGCGGTTATTCCACGCCTTTGTGCGGCGGCATGGGGCTTTTTCCCTCCTCAAGCGCCTGCCGGGCGCGGTGCAGCAGGGCGCTGACCTGAGCGATCCGGGGCGGGAGCGGGTCGGACGGGGCGGCGGAAAGGCCCGCTTTGCGGCACATTTCGCGATTGAGCAGGGACAGGGCGCCTGCGATCGCTTCCAGTTCGCCGCGGGTGAGCGGGAAGTCCACAGGGCGGGCATCTGTCCGCGGCGGCGCCTCGAGCAGGATTGCGGCATCGCGCAGGCGGCGATAGGCGGTGTGGTAGGCTTTGCCTGCGCTGGCGGCGCTCGTGCCGAGCCGCGCGCCGATCTGGACGAAGGTCAGGTTCTGCTGCCGCAGCAGATAAACCTGCCGCTGGCGTTCTGTCAGGATGGATAGGTTTTGATCCATGCGATCTAACATTATAGTCACCTCAGACATATTTTAGGACTATTAGTCCAAAAATACAATTGGACATATTGTACTAAAATATAATGGCCTTGGTGATTGATGTGAAACTCAGAATCCGTGACCTGCGGGAAGATAACGACCTGACCCAGCAGGAAGTTGCTGCGTACCTGCACTGCGATCAGTCATTGTATTCCAAATATGAGCGCGGCGAGCGGGATTTGCCGCTCGACTACTTCATCAAGCTGGGGCAGTATTACAAGGTCAGTTTGGATTATCTGGCAGGGCTGACCGATCATAAAGAGATAAAATAAAAACGCATCGTTGTGTCAACGATGCGTTTTTTGCTTTTACCGCCTGAGTTTGCGCAGAACCGCCTGCATCTCCTCGCGGCCCTCGCCCGAGACGACGATGCAAACCGTGTACACCACAACGCCCGCAACCACCGCCAGCGCAAGCCGCAGGAGGTTGCTCACCGGCAGCAGCGTGCAGCCGTAGGCCGCCGCGCCGCACAGCAGGGCGGAAAATACGATGCGCGCAAGGCACGCCGGCGCGATGCGGAACAGGAAGCGGCGGCGCACCCGCACACAGGTGATGACAAAGTAGGAGCCGAACGCCACGATCGAGCCGAGCGCACCGCCCGTAAACCCGAACGCCTTGAGCAGGATGATGCTGGAGATCACCTTGATCACCGCGGCCGCGGCGCTGTTTTGCAGCACATGGATGGTGGACTGCTCGAGCTCGTAGGCCTTGTTTGCGTATTCAGTCAGGCCGTTGAACAGCATGGCGAGCGCGGTGTAGGCGATGACCGGCGCGCCGGCGACGTATTCCTCCGGGTAGAGGAAGCGGGACAGCGGCACGGAGACCGCGGTCAGCCCCGCGACGGCGGGTACCGCGACCAGCAGGTACAGCCGCACGCCCTGATCGAGCAGCGGCCTTGTGGCCGTCAGCCCGCCCTCGCGCCAGCTGCGCAGCACATTGGGATAGACCCCGCGCATGATGCCGATCGAGATCATGGTGAACAGGCCGGAGGCGATTGAGTTATTCTGCGAATAATAGGCGTACAGGATATCGCCGTAAAACCCGACAACTAGGTATTTGTCGATCTGGTTGAGCAGCGCGACCGAGATGGACACGCCTACGAGCGGCATACCGAAGCGGAAAAACTTTTCCAGCAGCGGGCGGGAAAAGTACCGCAGCCGCGCGACGGTCGGCAGGCCGAGCGTGACCGCGGCGCCGATGGCCGCAACGCCGTCCGCCACGAGCGCGGCGATCACCGCGGGGTAGGGCAGCGGGTAGCTGTCCTTGCCGCCGACCAGTATGAACGCGACCACGAGCTTGAGCGCCGCGGACAGCAGCGACAGCGAGATCGAGGCGCGGATGCGGCCGAGCTGGACGAGCGAGACGTTGAGGATCTGGAAGGCGGTGTAGGTGCAGAACATC
>USLE01000269.1 GCA_900555465.1 uncultured Butyricicoccus sp. | reverse complement strand
CAGCAGGCGCGCGCATTGCAGGTCACACAGCGCCTTGTCCAGCCACTTGTAGTAGAAATGGCTGTCCGACGCGCCTTTACGTCTCCGGGCCATAAACCACCTGGCCTTTCCGGGCGATCCACGCCGCGTACGAGGTATCGTCCGCGGTGAGGTCGTCCCACTCTTCGGTGGTGTAAACGCTCAGGTTGACCGGCACATCAGCCGAGAGCGCCAGATGCAGCCGGGTGCGGAGCTGACGGCAGTCCGTGCCGTCCGGCACAACCACGCACAGGCTGAACGCCTTGAGCTTGCCGGTGGACATGGTGCGCTTTTCCGCAAACAGGATGATCTCCTGCGGCTGGCAGACGCCGAGGATGTCCCGGACGGCCTGACGAATGGACTCGCTCATTTCATCAGCCCTCCTGTCCGTCGATCGGGGTCAACACGGCGAGCGCCTCGAAGCGCGGCCTGCCGTCCGCCTCGCCGCGCACATAGCGCGCGCCGTCCACCGTGCCGCAGAGCAGGGAAAGCTGCTCGCCGAACGCGGTCTCAGCGGTGTAGTTGACCTGGAGTGAGGAAACAAAGCCGGGCTGGCGCTGCAGGTCGAGCGCGTCCGATACCAGCTCGACCACGCGCACGTTGTTGACATGGTTGTTGACGTCCAGATCCGAATACAGCACCGGATGCACATGGTGCTCGCGCACGGTTTCGCACGACAGCTTGTGCAGCGGGTCGAACAGCTCGCCACGCGCGGTGTGCAGGTAGCCCTCGGATACGGGGAAGCTGCTCGGGCGCAGGATGCGGTGGGTTTCCGGATCGAGCGTGACCCACATGGACTGCGCATCGCCGACCGGCTCCTCGCCTGCGTAGAACGCAAAGCAGCGGTACCAGCTCACGCCGCGGATGCCCGGGCACCAGGTTTCGCAGCGGATGAACTCATAGGGGCGCAGGGGGCGCGACAGGCGCACCTTCATGCGCGAGAGCACCCACAGGATGTGCAGCTCTGCGGGGCCGAGGTGCAGCTCCTCCGCGTGCACGGTGGCCGCGTCCTGCATGATGTTCCACAGGAAGGACGGCTTGGCGATGCCGCGGTTGTCGATGTGGCTGTAATTGACCTCATATTCACGGGAAAGAAGATCAGCCAAGGGAAACGCCTCCTAACGGTCAGTAAAACAGGCTGATGATAAAGCGGGAGACATAGTCGAGCAGGGTGGCCTGCTTGCCGGTGTCCTCCGTAATGTCGTCCGGGAGGATGCCGTCATCCTTTTCGGCGTAATGCGCGGTGAGGAAATCCGAGCAGCCCTGCGCTTCCATCAGCGAGGCATAGCTGAAGAAAACCTCGCCCTGAATGTCGATGCTGTTGTCCAGCATGTCCAGCTGGCGCTCGAGCTCGGCCGTGCCGTACCAGACGTCGCCCGGCTCGGCCTCGGCAGCGCGGTACGCGCCGATGCCGATATAGAGCGCTACATCGCTCGTGGAGACGATGTCCTGCCACCAGTCGACCAGCACCTCAAAATCCGCGATCTCGTAGCCGATCGACCAGTACAGCTGCGGGCAGATATAGTCCACCGTGCCGCGCTTGACCCACTCGACCGAGTCGCAGTAGATCTCGCGGTAGGAGGAGCGGCCGTTCGTATCGCTGCCCTTGGGGTTATCCGCCTTGTTGTCCCAGATGCCCGCAGGGCTGACGCCGAAGGACAGCTCCGGGTTGATCGCATGCACGGTTTCGTCCAGCGAGGCGATCAGGGTGTTGACGTTGTCGCGCCGCCAGTCGCCGATGTCGTCAAAGTCTTCGCCGTAGCGCGCATAGGCGGCCGCGTCGTTGAAATCCGTGCCCGGATAGAAATAATCGTCCAGATGGATGCCGTCCACGTCGTAATTCCGCACGATCTCCGCCGCGCCGTCCACGACGAGCTGCTGTACGGCAGGCAGGCCGGGGTTAAAGTAGTAATTGCCCTCATATTCGACGACCCACTCCGGGTGCTGCTTTGCCGGGCTGGTTTCGGGCAGGGCATCCAGCTCCTTTTTGCCGTCCCGCGTGATGCGGTAGGGGTTGAGCCAGGCGTGCAGCTGCAGGCCACGGCTGTGCGCTCCCTCGACCCAGTAGGCGAGCACGTCAAAATCGCCGTCCGGCGCCTGACCGGCTGTGCCGCTGACATAACGGCTCCACGGGAAGAGCGCGGACTGGTAAAGCGCATCCGCCGAAGGGCGCACCTGCAGAAATACGGTGTTCAGCCCCATCGCGGCGATGTTATTCAGAATCGTATCCGCTTCGCTTTTCAGTTGGTCCGCCGACAGGCCCTGCTGCGAGGGGTAGTCGATATTGGCAACGCTGGAGACCCAGACGCCGCGCATACCGTCCTGTGCGGGCTGCGCCGCGTAAGCGGCCGGAACCAGCATGGCGAGCACCAGAATAACGGAAAGAATGCGTCGTTTCAGCATGGTGACACTCCTTCAAAGCTACAGTAATATCATCCCTATTTTACCATTATGCCCCGAAGAAAGCAAGATGATTGACTTTGCGCGCATTTCATCGTATCATGGAGGACGGATAGAAAAGGATGTGAAAACCCCATGCAGAAAAAGGTTTTGGCGCTGCACGATTTGTCGGGCTTCGGGCGCTCGTCGCTCGTGCCAATCATCGCAGTGCTTTCCGCGGGCGGGCACCAGTGCGTGCCGCTGCCGACCGCGGTGTTTTCCACGCACACGGCAATCCCGAACTGGGTGACGACCGACCTGACCGGCGCGATGCAGGGCACGATCGAGCAGTATGATGCGCTCGGCCTGCGGTTTGAGGCGGTGTATGCGGGCTTTCTCGGCTCGGCGGATCAGATCGACCGGGTGCGCGAGGCGGCGCAGCGGCTCAAAGCGCCGGGCGGCGTGACGCTGATCGACCCGGTGATGGGCGACAACGGCAAGGTGTACGACACCTATACGCCCGAGATGTGCACGCGCATGCGCGAGCTGTGCGCGATCGCGGACATCATCACGCCCAACACGACCGAAGCGGCGATCCTGCTGGACTGGGACCCGAACAGCAAGC
>USLE01000268.1 GCA_900555465.1 uncultured Butyricicoccus sp. | reverse complement strand
TGAACCGCGGGCGGCAGTACAAGCCGTCCTTCTCCGCCTCCTGCCGGATGGCGTCGTTTACCTCGTCGCAACAGGTTTCGATCATCGCCGCGGCCGCCGCCTGATAGAGCACCGCGTCGCTCATGCGCACCGCGCTCGCGCGGGCGATCAGCCGGTCGGCAGCGACGCCGAGGGTCGCCGCCATCAGGTACACCCGCTCGCAGCCCTTGAGGTTGCGCGAGAGGTTTTCGCTGCGGATCGTCACACCGGCGATCTCCAGTGTATTTTCCGCCGGATGAGAAAGCGGGAACGCCGCAAATACCGATTTTGGCTGCACCGCTGCCTGCAATTCCGCCGCGCAGCGCGCAAGGCTGTCCGCAACCGCGGCATCCGGCTCGGTATTGCGGTAGCCGAGGTAGCGGAGCGCTTCCTGACGGTCAAACGCGATCATCCCAGGATCTCCGACAGGCTGGCCTGAATGCCCGCCGCAACCTCAGGCTTGTTCATGGAATACACATGGATATGGTTGACCCCGTTTGCGATCAGGTCGATGATCTGCTCGGTCGCGTAGATCACGCCCGCCTGCTTCATGGCCGCCGGATTATCGCCGAAGCGGTCCACGATCGCCTTAAAGCGCTCGGGCAGATAGGTGCCGGACATCGAAGTGATGCGCTTGATCTGCTTGACATTGGTCACCGGCATGATGCCCGCCACCACCGGCACGGTGATCCCCTTCTCGCGGATGCGGTACAGGAAATTGTACAGGATGTTGTTGTCAAAAAACATCTGGGTGGTCAGGAACTCGCAGCCCGCGTCCACCTTTTCTTTCAGGTGCAGGATGTCTTCATTCTTGCTCGCAGACTCGGTATGGCCCTCGGGATAGCACGCGCCGCCGACGCAGAAATCGCCCTGCGCCTTGATGTCGCGCACCAGCTCGGCCGCGTAGTGGTAATCATTTGCCGGCGCGCCGCCCGCGGGAATATCCCCGCGCAGCGCGAGCACATTCTCGATCCCCTGCTGCTTGAACTTTTCCAGCATGGTGGCAACATGCGCCTTGGTCGAGGAAACGCAGGTCAGGTGAGTCAGCACGGTGACACCGTATTTCTTTTGCAGGTCGGACGCGATATGCACGGTGTGCTCGCTCGTGCCGCCGCCCGCGCCGTATGTAACGCTCATAAAGTCCGGGCGCAGCGCCGCGATCTCCTGCGTCGCCTGCGCGACCGACTCATATGTGCTGCTGGTCTTGGGCGGGAATACCTCAAAGGACAGCGTGACCTGATCTTGATTCAAAAGGTTGGAAATTTTCATAGGGGTCATCTCCTGTTTTTTCTCATAATTCTTATCGTACTTAGTATAGCAAAACTGCTCCTTTATTTCCAGACATAAATACGATATAATAAATCCTGTTGGAGGGATAAATTTGACGGGACTGATGAAAAACTGCCGCCTGTGTCCGCGCGCATGCGGTGCGGACCGCACGCGCACACGCGGCCTGTGCGGCGCAGGCGATCAGGTCGAGGCGGCGCGCGCCTCCCTGCACCTGTGGGAGGAGCCGCCGATCTCGGGCACGCGGGGTTCGGGCACGGTATTTTTCTCGCATTGCTCGCTGGGCTGCGTGTTCTGCCAGAACCGGCAGATCAGCCGCCGCGAGGCGGCGGGCAAAGCCGTTTCCGTACCTGTGCTCGCGCGCACCTTCCTGTCGCTCGAGCGGCAGGGCGCGCACAACATCAATCTGGTAACCGGCGCGCACTATGTGCCGCAGATCATAGAAGCCCTTGGGCTGGCACGCCGGCAGGGGCTTTCCGTTCCGATCGTGTACAATTCCAGCGGATATGAGAGCGTCGACACACTGAAGCTGCTGGACGGCTGGATCGACATCTACCTGCCGGACTATAAGTATTACAGCAGCTATTATGCCGCGCGGTATTCGCATGCGGCGGACTACCGCGAGACCGCGGTGGCTGCGATATCGGAAATGGTGCGGCAGACCGGCGCGCCGCAATACGGGGCGGACGGGATGCTGAAAAAGGGTACGGTCATCCGGCATCTGATGCTGCCCGGCCTTGGAGGGGATACGGCGCAGGTGCTGCGCGACATTGCCGTGCGCTTTGGCGACACCGTGCTCGTCAGCCTGATGCGGCAGTACACGCCGTTTGCCATGCAGGACTGGCCCGAACTCGACCGCACGATCACCGACGCGGAATATGAGGAAGCCTGCGCGCTGTTTGAGGACCTCGGGCTCAGCGGCTTTTTCCAGCAGGATGAGTCCATCAGCGAGAGCTTTATCCCCGCCTTTGACGGCACAGGATTGGAGGACACAGAGAGATGAAAACCGTACTCAGCATCGCCGGCACCGACCCGACCGGGGGCGCCGGCATCCAGACCGACCTCAAAACCATCGAGGCGCATGGATTATACGGCATGGCGGCCATCACGGTAGTCATCGCGCAGAACACGACCGGCGTTTTCGGCATGCAGGCTGTTTCACCCGAGCTGGTCGCCCAGCAGATCGACTGCGTGTTTGAGGATATCCGGCCGGATGCGGTCAAGCTCGGTATGCTGTTCGATGCGGAGATCATCCACGCTACCGCCGACCGGCTGCGCGCGCACCATGCAAAAAACGTGGTGCTCGACCCGGTGATGATCTCGTCGAGCGGCCACGCGCTGAGCAAGCCGGATGCGATGCAGGCCTTGCAGGAGGAGATTTTCCCGCTGTGCACGCTGGTCACGCCCAACCTGCATGAGACCGCCGCGTTCTGCGGCCGTTCCGTCCAGACGCGGGCAGAGATGGAACAGGCGGCGCAGGAAATCGCAGTCAAAACGGGCGGCGGTGTGCTGGTCAAGGGCGGGCACCTTGCCGGCAGTGCGGACGATCTGCTCTATGCAGACGGGCAGATGCACTGGCTCCCTGCGCCGCGCATCGACAACCCCAATACCCACGGCACGGGCTGCACGCTGTCCTCCGCCATTGCCTGCAATCTGGCGCAGGGCGTTTCCCTGCTCGGCAGCGTCAAACGGGCCAAGCGCTACCTGACCGCCTGCATCC
>USLE01000267.1 GCA_900555465.1 uncultured Butyricicoccus sp. | reverse complement strand
GACAACGACTTCGACCGATTTGGCGCCGCCGTGCACGCGCACCAAGCGGCGTTCCTCATCGAGCGCCTTAAGATCGGTACGCAGCGTCATTTCGGATACCTCCGGGAACGCCGCCTTGAGCTGGGCAAAGCTCACCGTACCCAGACGGTTGACAAATTCCACGATTTTCTGGCGGCGTTCCTGCATGAAGGTTCCTTCCTCTCTCTTCTTCGTTTATGGGTTATTCCGCTTCCACCCAATTGGCAAGCAGATATTCCTCTGCTTCCGGGCACCACAGGCCGTTATGCGCGTCCACGATATCCGCCAGCGCGGTAAAGCGCGGGTCCTCCGCACCCTTGGCGCGGAAATCGGTGAGCGCGGTCAGCGGCATGGAGATGTGCGTATAGATCAGCTTTTTGCCGCCCGGGATCTTGGGCAGGTTGAGCGTGGTTTCTGCCGCCGCGTCCAGACCGCCGATATGGGTGACCATGACGGACGGGTCGATGCGGCCCTCGGCGGTCAGCTCGAGCGACTCGAGCATATCGGCCGTATTGCCGCCGGTCGTGCCGATGACGTGGGTGGAGTTGTAGTGTACATCGTAAAAATTCAGCTTGGCCTTGAACTGGGGATCGGTCGGGCCGGCGAAGAAGTTCAGGCAGCCGTCGCGGCCGAGCACGTCGCTCGACAGCTCTGCGACCTGCGCCACCGGCGCGTAGCAGAACACATCATCAAAGCCGGTACCGCCGGTGATCGCGCGCAGTTCGGCAGCCGGGTCGGCCATATTCGCGGTGTTGACAAAGTGCAGCGCAATGCCGTCCTTTGCCGCCTCCTCGACCGGGAACAGCTGCTCGGCGCGGGCGAGGCGCTCCTCGTTGATGTCGGTTACAACGATCATGGACGGGCGCACATCGCGGTGCAGCGCATAAGTCAGCGCGCCGAGACCCATCGGGCCTGCACCCGCGAGGATGGCCAGCTTGCCGCCCTTGCGGATGCCCATTTCGTGCTCGTATACGCCCATGCGGGTGTGGAAGCAGGCATTGAATGCGCCGATGCTGCAGCTCATCGGCTCGGCAAGAGACGCTTCATAGTAGGCTTTGCCCTTGTATTCCAGCAGGCAGCCCAGCTCCATGACCTCGGCCGGGATAATGCAGTAGGTCGTGTCACCGCCGAAGAACTCGTAGGAGTAACCGGGCGACCACATGGTGCCCTTGTAGTTGAGCGCGGGCTGGAGGGTGAACTTCATGCCGGGCTTGAATTGATCCGCGTGCTTTGCGCCGACCTTGACGATGTCGCCCGCGAACTCATGGCCCATGATCGCCGGGTGCTCGGCAACGTCCTCGTGGACGCGCTTGTGCTTGGTACCCAGGATGGCGCACTTGTAGGTGGACATGCAGATGCTGTCGGACACGACCTTGACCAGGATCTCATCATCCTTGATCTCGGGCAGCTCAAATTCCTCCAGACGAAGGTCGTTTGCGGCGTGCAGACGGACTGCTTTAGCTTTCATAATGCAAGACTCTCCTTTATATCGTTCCATAAGGTGAATGTAGTATGATGATAACCGGTGATTGGCCGTCAAATGCGGTGGAAAACCACGCGCGGGAGCAGTTCGTCGACCGCGCTGCGCTCCGCGGCCTGCGAGCCGCTGCACATGACGTTGGCCGCGCTCGTGGCGACCGCAAGACGGACGGTATCTCCCTCACACATGCCCTGTTCAGCGGCATAGGCGAGTGCGGCGACCATGCTGTCGCCCGCGCCGACCGTACTGCCGACCGGCACTTTAAGGCCCTCGGCGCGGTAGGCGCCGTCCTTGCTGACGAACAGCGCGCCGTCCCCGCCCATTGAGACGACCACATGTTCCACGCCGCCCGCGATCATCTCGCGCGCCGCAGCGAGCAGGTCGTCCGCGGTTTCGAGCGTGCGCCCGGTCAGGCGGGACAGCTCGTGGTTGTTGGGCTTGGCCAGATAGGGCTTTGCCGCAAGGCCGTGCGAAAGCGGCTCGCCGTCCGCGTCCAGGAACACGCGCGCGCCTGCTTCGCGGCAGGCTGCCGTCCAGACACCGTAGGTGTCCACCGGCGCGCCCTTCGGCAGGCTGCCGGACAGCACCACGATATCGCCGGGCCGGATGGACTGCGTAAGCGCCGCGAGCATGTCGTCCAGCGTTTGCTGCGTGACGGTCAGGCCGGGTTCGTTCAGATCGGTGTTGGTGTGCCTTGTCGGGTCGATGACCTTGAGGTTCGTGCGGGTCTCGCCCTCGACGAAGGTGAAATTACAGGCGATGCCAAGCGCGTCCATCGCGTCCGCAATGCGGCGGCCGGTCGTGCCGCCGAGTACGCCGACCGCTGTGCTCGTGCCGCCCAGCTTGGCGATCACCTTGGAGACGTTCAGGCCCTTGCCGCCCGGGTCGGTGCGCATGGTAGTGATGCGGTTGACTGCATCGAGGGAAAAGTCCGGTATCTCCACCGTTTTGTCCAGTGCGGGATTGAGTGTTACTGTGATGATCACAACATTACCTCCTGCTGGTGCGGCAGGCTGTGCCCTACCGCCGATATTCAAAACGAAAGCCTGTAATTATAATAACAACAATGAATCTTGTTTTCAACTGTTGAAACAACAATTTTTCGCTTTCGTTTTTATCAAAAATATACAAACCCGCCGGAAACGGGTTCCGACGGGTCAGATATAATATTGTATCGGTTTATGCCCCGGTCAGCTCGCGGCGGAACCGCAGGCTGAGGTCGGTTTCCAGCAGCCGGGCCGCCTGTTCGCGGTCTCCGGCGCGCAGGGCTTCAATGAGCGCCGGGCGGTCGATCAGCACGGCGCTGACCTCCTGCATGACGCGCTGCCAGACCGGTTCCGGCCGATCCGGCGCAAGCATGACCACCGCGCCGAGCATCTCGCGCCCCTCTGCGATGACCGGATGCGGCAGACGCAGATAGCCCAGACGGCAGCCGTCCACAGCATTGGTCTTGCAGTGCAGCAGATGCGCACGCAGGGGCGGGATATAGGTGTCGCCCAGCGCCTCACGCCGCGCGAGGGCTTCTTCGATTTCCCG
>USLE01000266.1 GCA_900555465.1 uncultured Butyricicoccus sp. | reverse complement strand
ATGAAGGGCATTGCGCACTTCCGGCGCTATGTGGACGGCGGTTTTTCTGGCTCCAACCTGACACGCCCGGCGGTGACCGAGCTGATCGAGGCGATCCGGGGCGGCGCGGTCGAGCGGGTGGTGGTCTACAAGCTCGACCGCCTGAGCCGCAGCCAGAAGGATACGCTCTACCTGATCGAGGACGTGTTCCTGCCGCACGGCGTGGACTTTGTTTCGATTAACGAGAACATCGACACCGGCAGCCCGTACGGCCGCGCGATGATCGGCATCCTGTCCGCCTTTGCTCAGCTCGAGCGCGAGAACATCTTTCTGCGTACGCGCATGGGCATGGTCGAGCGCGTCAAGCAGGGGTTCTGGCCGGGCGGCGGCAAGATCCCCTTTGGCTACGACTACGATGCGGCCAAGGGCATTCTGGTGCCGAACAGCGATGCGGACACGGTGCGCGAGATCTACGCGCGCTATCTGGAAGGGCAGTCCACAGGGCGGATCGCCCGCGAGCTGGGACTGAAATACGAGCATCTGGTGCGGCAGATCCTCCTGCGGGAGAGCAACACGGGCGTGATCGTCTACAAGGGCGAGCGCTACCCCGGGCGGCACGAACCGCTGGTCGACAAGCAGACCTTTGCGCGCGCCATGCGCCGCCTGAACAGGCGGGACAAGCCGCGCGCGGCGGAGGGCGGCAAGCTGCTCACCGGCCTGCTGGTCTGCGGCCACTGCGGGGCGAAAATGCGCTACCAGAAATGGGGCAACGCGGGCGATAAGCTGGTCTGCTACTCGCGGGACAAGTCCAAGCCCCATCTGGTGCACGACGAAAACTGCCCCAACCAGGGCGTGATGGCGCGCGAAGTCGAGGCGGTCGTCATCCGCGACCTGTCGCGGCTTGCGGCCGCGCCTGTGCCGCCGCGCACCGGACAGGGGGACGAGTCGGCCTGCCGCCGCGCGCTCGAGCGTGCGCAGCGCAAGCTGCGGCGGCTGTATGAGCTGTACGCCGAGGGGGAGGACGACACCCTGCGCGAAGCGATCGAGCGGGCCAAGCGCGAGCGCGTCCGCGCGGAGCGGGCGCTGGAAGATGCAAAGCAGGCGGCACAGCGGCAGGACACGACCGAAGCATACAGCGCGCTGCAAACGATCGGCTCCAGCTGGGACAGGCTGACCGCACACGAGCGGCAGAGTCTGGTGCGCGCCTGTGTGCAGAAAATCGTGCTGCAAAACGGGAAAATAGAGGTATATTATGCGATCGAAGGCGCGCAGCCGCGCGCTGCGGAAGCGGGATAGCTGTTTTTCGACTGTGTACGTTCATGCCGATGATCATTGGGGAAATCCGGCGCTATCTGCGGGACAACAGCGCGCTGCGCGTCTCGCGCAGCCTGCGGGACACGGCATACAAGGCCATGCAGGCCAAGGAGGCGTTTATCCGGGAACACCAGCGCGAGCCGGACATCATGGAGCTGGCCAAGGCGATGGGCGTGCCCAAGGAGGAGGTCGTGTTCGCGCTGGACTCCGTGCTGGACCCGGTCTCGCTGTTTGAGCCGGTGTTCCACGACGGCACGGACACGGTATGCGTGATGGATCAGGTGGGGGACAACAAAAACACGGACGAGCAGTGGCTCGCGCGCATCGCGCTGCGCGAGGCGATCGACAGCCTGAACGAGCGGGAGAAAAAGATCATCCGCCTGCGCTTTTTCGAGGGGCGCACCCAGATGGAGGTGGCGGAGGAGATACACATTTCGCAAAACGAAAGGACGCAAATTTCACAGCCACAGAGCAGTATAGAGAAAATGCACTTTTCAAGGCCGCTATCTGCATATCGAGGGGAATATGAAGTGGTTTACTACATAAATTGGCGGTTTCAAATATAACGAGGGAAGTGTGGTGGAATTGAACGCTCCGCAATCCGAGAAAAGGGAAATGTGCCCATTGGCAGGCAGCCAATGGGCACATTTTGTTGTCTTATGGATTGCCGGAGAACCATATCACAGCAGACCGCTTTTTGTGTGGCGAGATGCCTTAAAACAACAGCGCCATGTAATCTTGCCGTCCGTCTATCACGCGCGTGACCTCGATATGGTCGTCCTCCACCACACGGTAAAAAACAAGCTGCTTTGCCACCACCAAGAAACGCAAATCGGTCTCCACGGCAAATTTACGGCAGAGTTCCGTCCCCATATAGGGGTTATCCGCCAGCAGCATAATCGCGTCATATACACGCCGGGTCAGTTTTTTCGCAGCCGCCCCATTACGGAGTGTTTCCGAAATATAGCGTTCCGTCGCTTGCATATCGTCCAACGCGGTTTTCTTAAATAACACCTTCATTCAGGCAGCCCCAGCATCTTGCACGCGTCGTCGGCATCGTACACTTCGGCGCACTCGTCACCCTTTTGCAGTTCTTTCATCAACCGCGACAGCGCTTTTGCCTTGATGATCTCGGCATTATCCTCGTTTACCGCGAACGGGAAACCGCCCGCATTGATCGACTGCTGAAAAAACACGTTGACCGCATCCGTCAGCGTCAGGCCGTTTTTCGCATAAATCCGTTCCAATTCTTCACGGATTTCAGGGTTCATGCGGATACGGAACATATCTGTTTTGGCAGAAGAAACTACATTTCCCATACGTCATTCCTCCTTTGGATTTAGTATAACAAAAGATTGCCTGTTTGTCAAAACTGTAGATACGTTGTAGCCACAAAGATGCGTACAATCGTTTTTGCCGCCTTATCTATTTGCACATTTTCACACTTTTCAAAACCCATTGCATCAAAACCATGTCTCAACGCTGCTATACGCCGGTTTTCTCAAACTATTGCATAGCAATTGCTTTGAAAAATAATTACGCATTTTTGCAACGATCGGCCATTATCTTTTTACCATCCTCCAACATGAGAATAAATCCATTCTCAAAGGAGGACTTTTTTATGGATATCAACGAAGCGGAAGGATGGGACCGGGACAGTTATGTACCGGCCACCAAAGTCAAGGCGCACAGCAGGAAACGTCGTTCGGGCAGCATCACAGACGCAGTTCCGGAAGGGACGGCCGTAGAAGTGGTGGAGCACC
>USLE01000265.1 GCA_900555465.1 uncultured Butyricicoccus sp. | reverse complement strand
CCTCGGACAGCGGCAGGGTGCGGCCGTCGCAGATGGCCACAAGCTCCACGCGGGACGGCGCAGCAGAGGTCTGCTCCTCTGCCTGCGCTGCCGGTGCTTCGACCGCGGCCGGAGCCGCCGACGCAGCGGCAGCAGCGGGCACAGGTTCGAGCACGCGGTCCTCGCGGGACAGCTTGCGGCTGCCGACGATAAAGGTCAGCACGAACGGCACAACGATCGCGACCGCCATAGCGAGCAGGAAGTTGAGCCAGTATTCCGGATAGATGGACAGGATGCCCGGCAGGCCGCCGACGCCGATGCTGATCGCGGTGACGTTGGTGCCGATCGAAATCATCGCCGCGCAGGCCGAGCCGATCATGCCGCAGATGAGCGGGAAGCCGTATTTCAGGTTGACACCGAACAGGGCGGGCTCGGTAACGCCGAGGTAGCAGGAGATACACGCCGGGATGTTGACCTGCTGCGCGCGCTCGTTGCGCTTTTGCAGGATGGACATGGCAAGCACCGCCGAGCCCTGCGCGATATTGGACAGCGCGATCATCGGCCAGAGGTTGGTGCCGTCGTAGGTGTTGACGAGCTGGGAGTCGATCGCGTTGGTCATGTGGTGCAGGCCGGTCATGACGATCGGCGCATAGAACAGGCCGAACAGGGCGGCAAACAGCAGCTTAAAGTTGGAGTTCAGGCCCATGTTGACGATGTTTGCGATAAAGTCGCCGATCTGCCAGCCGATCGGGCCGACGACCGTGTGCGCGATGAGGACAGCGGGAACCAGCGCGCAGAACGGCACAACCACCATACTGATAACTTCAGGACATATTTTCTTAAAGAATTTCTCTAAGTATACCAGAACGAAACCTGCGAGGATCGCTGCAACGACCTGACCCTGATAGCCGATCATCTGCACCTGCGCAAAGCCGAAGTCCCAGACCGGGATCTCGGAAGCCGGGGTGGTCGCGACAGAGAAACCGTTTAAGAGCTGCGGGGAGATCAGCGTCAGGCCGAGGACGATACCGAGGATCTGGGTGGTTCCCATCTTCTTGGTGATCGACCAGGTGATGCCGACCGGCAGGAAGTGGAAGATCGCCTCGCCGATCAGCCACAGGAAGCTGTACATGCCCGCCCAGAACTGGGAGATGTCCGCCAGCGACTGGGTGCGGCCGTTCAGCAGGTCGACCTCGCCGATGATGTTGCGGAAGCCGAGCACAAGGCCGCCGCAGATCAGCGCGGGGATGATTGGGGCGAAGATCTCGCCCAGCGCACCCATGATGCGCTGCAAGGGGTTCTGGTTGGTCTTGGCGGCCGACTTGACGGCGTCCTTGCTCACGCCCTCGATGCCCGCGTATTTGGTAAATTCCTGATAGAAATTCGCCACATCGTTGCCGATGATGACCTGATACTGGCCCGCCTGCGTGAACGTGCCCTTGACCGAAGGGATGGCTTCGATCGCTTTCTCATTCGCCTTTTTGGGGTCGACCAGCACAAAGCGCATGCGCGTCATGCAGTGCGACACCGCCTGAATATTGGCCTTGCCGCCGATCTGCTCGAGCAATGCCTTAACGTCTTCCTGATATTTGGCCATGCCTGTTCCTCCTATACATTTCTACCCACGAACAACTTGTTTAAACAAGTTATCTGATAAGGATAGAATATCGCTTTTGCGATGCGAAAGCAAGGCTATTCCTGAACAAAAATAAACACAGTTTTTTGGCGGTTTTGCCTGCTGCGCCTCTTTTCCGTATGGAGACGGGCATGCAGGGCCTGCGCCGGATGAAAGAAAAACCGAAACTTGTCTGAACAGGACTTTCAAAACCACCCGGCACTGTGCTATACTATTGTCAGAGGAAGTATTCCCACTTTCCTGAAATCCAGACGCGGCGGCTGCGCCGGCCTGGTTAAGATATAGAGGGGTGTCATATGCCAAAGGCAAAATATGAACAGCTGTACCAGATCCTGAAAGAAAAAATAGAATCCGGCGAGTATCCTTCGCAGGAGCTGCTGCCGAGTGAACACACATTGATCGCCGAGCTGGGCTGCTCGCGCAATACGCTGCGCCGCGCAGTATCCGAGCTGGTGCGCGCGGGCTATGTGCAGACCATGCAGGGGAAAGGCGTGCGCAACATCTTCGAGCCTGCCCGGCAGGCAACCTTCACCCTCGGGACGATCGAGACCTTTGCAGAGTCGGCCGCGCGCAACCACTGGACCGGCCGGAGCGAGGTGCTGCTGTTTTCTGAGCTGCGGGCCGATGCCGCGCTGGCGGACAAAACCGGATTTGCAGAGGGCACGCCGCTGTACTATGTCCGGCGCCTGCACTACCTGAATGAGCAGCCGCTGATCATGAACCACAGCTACTTCCGGCAGGATGTGGCACGCGGGCTGACGCAGGAGATCGCGAAGGGATCGATCTACCGCTATCTGGAGGGCGAACTGCATGTTCAGGTCATCAACAGCAAGCGAGTGGTGACCGTGGAAAAGGCGGGGCCCCTCGATCTGCAATATCTGGAAATGGGCGACTGCAACTGTCTGGCGGTCGTCAGCAGCCAGACCTATAACGGCGACGGCGTGATGTTTGAGTATACCCAGTCGCGCCATCATCCGGATTATTTCCGCTTTCAGGACAACGCCGTGCGGCGGCCGGGGAGCATCGCGTAACACCGGCTGACAAATGGCGTCCCGCGTGCTATAATAAAGCAAAGCGCAGTGCGCTGCGCGAAACGGACAAGAAGGAGTGACCGCTCTATGGAAAAGCAGATGTTTGGCAATGCGCAGATTCTGGCCTGGCTGCAGTATTTTTCGGACAACACCCAGGTCGATCTGGAAAAGGTCAAGATCCTCGATATCACCCGCAAAAATAAAAACCTGATCCCGACCGTGGAATCCCATGACGCGGTGCTCGTGTTCACCGAGGCCGGCCACGCGGATATTTTCTACCGCATGTGGGGCGCCGGGCTGGGCGAGTGTGACGTGTGGTACAACAACGGCTCGGAGCCGTCCGGGCCGATCCTGCACGACAAGCTGCGCGACATGATCAACCGCGGCATCAATGCGTCCGCCGCCATGCTCATCCTCAACCCGAACGCGCGCTCGACCTATAAG
>USLE01000264.1 GCA_900555465.1 uncultured Butyricicoccus sp. | reverse complement strand
ATCTACCGCTTTGTCTTTGTGCTGCTGGATACGCACGGCCGCATGCGCGAGGCCGCGGGCGCGCGGCTGGGCTGGCGGGACTTCCGCACCTCCTGCCGCTCGTTCGGCGGCACGGCGGCGGGCCTGCTGGTGGTGGCGCTGCGCAAGTCGCGCACCTATTATGATGCAATGGCCGCGCGCGGTTATGACGGCGGCCTGTGCTTTTTGGAAGAGGACAAGCCGTGGCGCGCCTCGCAGGTTATATGGATGGCGGTATTCTGGGCAGCGCTCGTGCTGCTGCGTGTATGGACGGCATAGAAAGGAGGGGAAAACCATTGGAACAGGCGGTTTTGCAGGCCAAGGACCTGTATTTTTCCTATGACGGAAAGGGCAATGCGCTGGACGGCGTTTCGCTCGATATCCGCGCCGGGGAGCGCATCGCGGTGCTCGGCCCGAACGGGGCGGGCAAGTCCACGTTTTTCCTGTGCCTGAACGGCGTGCTCGCGCCCGAGCGCGGCGAGATCCTGCTGGACGGCAAACCGGTCGGCAGAAAAGAGCGCAAAAAGCTGTGCGAGCGCGCGGGCATCGTGTTCCAGAACGCGGACGACCAGATCATCGCCTCGACCGTCGCGGCTGAGGTGTCCTTCGGGCCGATGAACCTGCGCCTGCCGAAGGACGAGGTCGTGCGGCGCGTGAACCATGCGCTGGGTTACATGGATCTGCAGGCGTTCCGCGCGCGCCCGCCGCACGAGCTGTCCGGCGGGGAGAAAAAGCGCGTGACCATCGCGGACATCCTCGCGATGCAGAGCGAGATCATCCTGTTCGACGAGCCGGCGGCTTCGCTCGACCCCGCGGGGGAGGAGCGGCTCGAGGCGGTGCTCGCCCGCCTGTCCGATGAGGGGCGGACGCTCGTCATCTCGACGCATGACATGGATTTCGCCTTCCGCTGGGCGACGCGCGCGGTCGTGTTCGCGGGCGGCAAGGTGATCGCGGACGGCACGCCCGAGGCGGTGTTCCGAGACGCGGAGACCCTGCGCCGCGCGCACCTGAGGCCGCCCGCGCTGCTCGAGATCTTCGGGATGCTGCGCGCGCGCGGGCTGGTGCCCGCGGACGCTGCCTGCCCGCGCTCCGCGGCGGAGCTGGAGGCGCTGCTGGACAGCGGCCGCGCTTAGGAGGATTTTACGCTTTTTAGCAGAATCCTGCACAAAACGTCCGGCCTGTGTTGACAGGGTTTGGGAGCATGATATAATTGAATTACTTCTTCCGGCATGCTGCCGGATACAGAAAGGTGCCTGCCATTTCTCCGGCAGGGTAATAGGGAAAGAGGTGCAAGTCCTCTGCGGTCCCGCCGCTGTAAGGGAAGAGTCCAAGGTCACGCAAATGGTCACTGGGAAACTGGGAAGGCCGACCGGAAGACGATGATACCCGAGCCAGAAAACCTGCCTTTTTGAATGGAAGCGCATAGCGGTCACGAGAGATGGCCGGTGTGCAGGGTGCGTCTCCCGGAGAAAAAAGGGAGCGCAGGCTGAACGCCGGTCCGGTGCGTGGGAAGCACACGGATGCGGCGTTTTTTCACATTCTGGGCGCGGTTTTAATGCACCGTGCCGCGTTGCCCATCCCAAAGGGCAGGAAAGGAGAAAAGAAAAATGACAACAAGACAGGCAAAGCTGGTGCGCCTGACGGCGTGTGCGGCGCTATTGTGCGGCGCGCTGCCGATGGCGGGTGCGATGCACATCATGGAGGGCTTCCTGCCCCCGTCCATGTGCATTCTGTGGGGCGTGATCGCGCTGCCCTTTTTGCTCGCAGGCTACTTCTCGATCAAAAAGACGGTCGCGCACGACCGCCGCTCGATCACGCTGATCGCGATGGCGGGCGCGTTCATCTTTGTGATCTCGTCGCTCAAGATCCCGTCGGTTACCGGCTCGTGCTCGCATATGACCGGCACCGGCCTGGGCGCGATCCTGTTCGGGCCGAGCGCGGTGTCCATTCTGGGCGTGATCGTGCTGCTGTTCCAGGCGATCCTGCTCGCGCACGGCGGCCTGACCACCCTGGGCGCGAACACCTTCTCGATGGCGATCGCCGGCCCGTTTGTTTCGTATGGTATCTACAAGCTGTGCCATAAGCTGAAGGTCAATAAAATGGTGTCCGTGTTCCTTGCGGCGGCGCTGGGCGACCTGCTCACCTACTGCGTGACCAGCGTGCAGCTGGCGGTGGCCTATCCGTCCGCGACGGGCGGCGTTATGGGCTCGGTCATTGAGTTCCTCGGCGTGTTCGCGCCGACGCAGCTGCCGCTTGCGGTGCTCGAAGGCGTGCTGACGGTCATCATCATGATCGCGCTCGAATCCTATGCGCGGCCTGAGCTGCGCGCGGTCGGTTTTGAGGAGGCGTGAGGCATGACCAAAAAGAATAAAGCGATTGTCATTGTATTGCTGCTGCTGTGCGTTGTGCTGGTCGTTTCGCCCGTCCTCGCGCTGCGCGGCGCGGAGTTCGGCGGCTCGGACGACGCGGGCAGCGTCAAGGTGGGGGAGATCACGGGCGAGGAATATGAGCCGTGGTTCACACCGGTGTTCGAGCAGATGCTCGGCGGCGAGCTGCCGGGCGAGCTGGAAAGCCTGCTGTTCTGCGTGCAGACCGGCATCGGCGTGGGCGTGATCGCGTTTTTCCTCGGCCGGTTCGTCGAGCGCAAAAAGCAGGAGTCCATCCGCGAAAAGGAACAGGATAAGTGAACGCAGGCAGGGCGGAGACAGACACCCGCCCTGCTTTTCCCGCCATTGGCCCCGCGCATGCGGGGGTGATCCTGGCCACACTGCCAGAGGGATTTCGTCCACAAACTTTTCCCCGCGCATGCGGGGGTGATCCCATACGGGAAACGGGGATAAAGTAATCCTTGACCTTTTCCCCGCACGCGCGGGGGTGATCCCGAGTTCCCGCCCTCGGCTATGCCGGATCGCTGCTTTTCCCCGCACACGCGGGGGTGATCCCAGAATGCTGAACAAGATTATCCTGATTGGACGCTTTTCCCCGCGCACGCGGGGGTGATCGGATGCCCTTCAGAATCTCGGTGGTCTCCGCCGCTTTTCCCCGCGCACGCGGGGGTGATCCCCGGACGGCCCGATCTGCTGTCGGCCGCGTCGACTTTTCCCC
>USLE01000263.1 GCA_900555465.1 uncultured Butyricicoccus sp. | reverse complement strand
AGTCTGGGGCCGTCCATCCCCTCGGAAACAATCGAAAAAACAGAGAGATCCAAGGCACAAGGCGTGCTTTGGATCTCTTTTTTTCTGTAATGATGACGAAAAGCCAGCGTAAAGCTGGCTTTTCGATATTTTTCTTGCTAAACAGATTTACATCTGGCCCGCACGGACCTCGTCGAATTCCTTCTGGATCTCCTCGGACGGCGGTGCGGTGATCAGGGAAACCACCACGATGCACAGGCAGGAGAACAGGAAGGCGGGCAGCAGCTCGTAGATATCCCAGATACCGCCGAGCTTGCTGATGAACAGGTTCCAGATGAACACCATGCTGCCGCCGCCGATCATGCCCGCGATCGCGCCGGCGCGGTTGGTGCGAACAGCATCAGCGGGCCGAAGGTGGCGCCGAAGCCTGCCCACGCGAAGCTGACGATGGTGAAAATGACGCTGTTTTCGTCAAGCGCGATCACAATGGCGATTGCGGTGATCGCAAGCAGGGCAATGCGGGAAATGGTCAGCACCTGACGGTCGTTTGCCTTGCGGTGCATCAGGCCCTGATAAATGTTCTTTGCAAAGGCGGATGCCGCGATCAGCAGATAGGAGTCGGACGAGCTGATCGTTGCAGCGAGGATGCCCGCCATGACCAGACCTGCCAGCAGCGGCGGCAGTAGGTTGGTGGACAGCAGGATGAATACGTTTTCCGCCTCAGACGCAGTGGTGAGCGCGGTCGGGAAGAGCGTGCGGCCGACAACACCGATGAATACCGCGACAACCAGCGAAATCACAACCCAAACGGTTGCAATGCGGCGCGAGGTGGTCAGCTCCTTCTCGCTGCGGATCGCCATAAAGCGCAGCAGAACCTGCGGCATACCGAAGTAGCCCAGACCCCAGGCCAGCATGGAAACGATGTTGAGCGCGCCGTATACGCCCGCTTCGCCGAACTGCGGCACGCCGTCAACCACCTGCTGCACGCCCGCCGCATCGGTCACCGGGGTGGCGATGCCGAAGAAGTCCAGGAAGCCCGGAATGCTGCGTGCGTTTTCGAGCACGGCATCCAGACCACCCGCGGCCGCAGTACCGGTCACAACGATGATGACCAGCGCCAGGATCATGACGATAGACTGCATAAAGTCCGAGGCGCTTTCCGCAAGGAAGCCGCCGATGATCGTGTAGACCAGCACGAACACCGCGCCGACGATCATCATCGGGATGTAATCCAGGCCGAACAGCGTGGAAAACAGCTTGCCGCAGGTGACCAGACAGCTGGCTGCATAGACCGTAAAGAAGATCAGGATGAACAGCGCGGCGATGGTCATGATGACTTTGTTCTTCTCATGGTAGCGGTTGGAGAAGAACTCCGGCAGGGTGATGGCGTTGCCGGCCTTTTCGCTGTAACGGCGCAGGCGCTTTGAGGTGATCAGCCAGTTGATATAGGTACCGATCCCGAGGCCGATCGCCGTCCAGGATGCGTCCGCAATGCCGCACCAGTAGGCGACGCCGGGCAGGCCCATGAGCAGCCAGCCGGACATATCCGAGGCTTCCGCGCTCATCGCTGTTACCCACGGGCCGAGCGAACGCCCGCCGAGGAAGTAAGCCTCCGAGCTGTGGTTCGCCCTTCTGGCAAAAGCCAGGCCGATGAAGATGACCGCCAGCATATAGACGACCATCGTGATCATGATCTGAAAAGTGTCTCCCATAATATTCATATACCCCCAATAAAACGGCAAACTTACCGATAATACTAAATATTATACTGGAACGGGGGCAATAAATCAAGCAAAACAGGAAAAAAGCGGGATGGACGCGCGGCGCGCAGGAATGGGAGATGGTGGGATAGGGGCGAATGCGGGGGATGAAGCCGCCGGCGCAAACAAAAACAGCGCCGCCCGGTTTGCGGGACAGCGCTGTTTTTCGGGAAACGCAGAACGGTACTGCGGGGCCTGTGAAAAGGAGTCGTTCTGTCACGGAGTGGAGACGGCACCTCGTTTTCCGGTGTGCATAGCGTCAGCTTGTGCGGCCTGCGGAATTGGCTGGGCGAACCGAGTTACGGTCAGCCGAGGGTGTCCTGACGCAGCGGCATGCGGTGCTCCCGGCGGTACTGCGCCGGCGAGCAGCCGACGCGCTTGGTGAACAGCGTGATCAGGTTGCTGCTGTTCGGATAGCCGACCTGCTGCGAGATCTCCGCGATCGACAGGTCGGAGGTGAGCAGCAGCGCTTTCGCCTGATCGATGCGCGAATAGATGACAAACTCGTTGGGGGACTGGCCGGTCATCTCCTTGAACAGGTGCGAAAAATAATACAGGCTCAGGCCCGCGACATCCGCAAGCTCCTGCAGCGTGATGCGCTTGCCGACGTGGCTGCGGATGTAGCTGACCACGCGGATGAGCGAATCGTCGTTCTTTTTCAGGCGGGGCGACTGCACCGGATTGTTCAGCAGCATGAGCATCTGGTAGATGCGGGCCGAGGTCTCAAATACGCTTTCGCTGCCGCCGTCATGGTAGAAGTTCACCATATCGTCCATCATCTTGAGGATGGCGTCGTTGTTCTCGCCGTCGATGATCAGGCCGCTGGATTGGTTGATATAGCTGCAAAGCTCGTGCGCCTGCGGGCCGTCAAAGTGGATGTAATAGAACTCCATCTCCTCAGAGGCGTAGTAATAGTGCGGCTGGCGGCAGTCGAAAAACGCGATCTGCCCCTCGTGTGCCTCGTATTTTCCGTCTGTCAGCTCGAGAAAGAAGGTGCCGCGCTTGACGTAGACCAGCAGCAGCGGCGAAAAGGTCTCTCGCTTGATGTAGTAATCCTGATTGCAGTAAAAATGCCCGCACATGGTGTGGTAATAAAACATCCGCTGGGTCTCTGCGGACGGGGAAAAGAAGTACCATTCGGACTCGGGCAGTACGCCGATCTCATAACTTTTCATCAGTTGCCTCCTGTATTTTGCAGACTAGGATGGCGCATTAAGGCTGTTTCCCATCCTTATGGGGGATGGCTTTGAAATAGCGCGGGGGATAGCCTGTGATTTTTTTGAACAGGCGCGAAAAGTAGTTCGCGTCATAGATGCCGACCTTGCGGCCGATCTCCGCGACCGGCGCGTCGCTGGTCTGCAGCAGCTCGAGCGCATGCAGGATG
>USLE01000262.1 GCA_900555465.1 uncultured Butyricicoccus sp. | reverse complement strand
CCACGGTCAAGAGCGACTTCCGCGAGATCGACAAGGTGCTCGAAAGCCTCGGCCTTGCGGGCGCGGACGGCATCTTGTTCGACCTCGGTGTATCCTCGCCGCAGCTGGACCATGCCGAGCGCGGCTTTTCCTACATGCAGGACGCGCCGCTCGACATGCGCATGGACCGGACGCAGAAGCTGACCGCGTGCGACGTGGTCAACACTTGGAGCCGGGAGGAGATCCGCCGCATCCTGTTTGAATACGGCGAAGAGCGCTATGCGCCGCTGATCGCTGCGGCGATCGAGCGCGAGCGCGAAAAGAAACCGATCGAGACCACGCTTCAGCTGGTCGATATCATCAAGGGCGCGATGCCGGGCAAGGCAAAGCGCGAAAAACAGCATCCTGCCAAGCGCAGCTTCCAGGCGATTCGTATTGCGGTAAACGATGAGCTGGGCGCGGTGCGCGAGGCGATGGACAAAGCGATCGACTGCTTAAACCCTGGGGGACGGCTTGCAGTCATTACGTTCCACAGTTTGGAGGACCGCATCGTCAAGGCGGCGTTCCAGCAGGCGGCGCAGGGGTGTACCTGCCCGAAAGAGTTTCCGGTATGCGTATGCGGCAAAAAGCCCAAGGTGCGGCTGACCCCGCGCAAGCCCATCCTGCCGGACGAGAAAGAGATCGGGGAAAACCCGCGCGCACGCAGCGCAAAGCTGCGTGTCTGCGAAAAGATATGAAAAATGACTGGAGAAAGGATAAAGCATGATGACTGCCAGCAGGGAAAGCGTAGCATATAAACAGTATGAAGAGCGTTTCCCGGTGCCGCAAGAGCAAAAGCGCGATCTGCGCGTGGCGCGTTTGCCGCGCCGCCGCAAAAAGGCGGGCATCCGCCCGAGCGTGCTGGCCTGCATTGCGATCCTGGCGGTGACCTCGGTTTACATTCTGTTCTGCCAGATGCAGCTGACGCAGCTGACCGCAGAGGTCAGCGATCAGAACGACACGCTGGAAGAGCTGGCGGCGGAAAATGTATCCCTGACCACCAAGCGGGTAAACAGCATGAGCATGGACGAGGTGGAGGCATACGCGGTAAACGAGCTGGGCATGGTAAAGCTGGACAATTCGCAGATCGAATACGTCGAACTCACCAACCCGGACAGCGTGACGGTGGCAAAGAGCGGCGTTTCGCTCGATACCGTTTTTGCGGGGCTGGCGCGCAGCTTTTCCGCAATCGTGGAATATATCCGGTAAGGCAATGAATAGGATGCGTACAGGGGAGTGAGAGGTGGAATGCTTCTGACTCCTTACGCTTTTTCAGACCAAATTACAGTTGGAGGAACCAAATGTCAGCAAAAGGACCGGACAATCGGATGCGCGCGCGCATCGGCGCGCTGACGCTGCTGTTTGTGGTGTGCGGCTTCGGGCTGGTCGCGCTGCGGCTGCTCTACATGCAGGTGTTCCAGTACGATTTCTACATCCAGCAGGCCACCTCGCTGCAGACGCGCGACAGCTTCATCACGCCCAACCGCGGCACGATCTATGACGCAAACATGCAGGTACTGGCGGAGTCCGCCTCGGTCGAGCGCATCTGCGTGACCCCGGGCGCGGTGGTCAGCGAAAGCGATGTGAAAAAGGGCATCTCGGCGGAAAGCCAGCAGCAGACGCTTGCGACCATCCTGTCCGACACGCTGGGCGTGGATTACGATACCGTGCTGGGCAAGATCCAGAACACGGATTCGGGCTATGAGATCATCGCGCAGAAGGTGGATAAGGACGTCTCGCGCGAGCTGTATGAAAAGCTGAACGCTGCGGGCTGCACCGGCGTGTACTCCGAGCCGGACACCAAGCGCTATTACCAGCAGGGCTCCTTCCTGTCCGCGGTGCTGGGTTATGTCAACAGCGACAACAACGGCACCTACGGACTGGAATCCCAGTATAACGACGTGCTTTCCGGCACCGCGGGCCGCATCGTGCGCGTGCAGAACGGTCAGAATCAGGATGTGACGCCCGAGGCGTCGACCGAGATCCCCGCGCAGGACGGCAACTCGCTCGTGCTGACCATCGACAGCGATATCCAGAACATTCTGGAAAAGCACCTCGAGACCGCGCTGGCGGATAACCCGAACGCGCGCGACGGTGTTTCCGGCATTGTGATGGATGTCAAGACCGGCGAGGTGCTGGCGATGGCCAACCTGCCGGACTTCGATCCGAACAACGCCTACCAGCTGACGAGCGAGCGATACATCGATGAGCTGAAAGAGGATGCGGCAAAGATCCTCGAGGATGCAGGCGTCTCCGCCACCATCCCTGACAAGTGGTATCAGGAGGGCGGTCTGGCGAACCTGCCCGAGAGCATCCAGAATAATGATGATCTGGTCGATAAGCTGGGTGCAGCGCGTGTAAAGATTTTGACAAAGAGCTGGCGCAACCCTGTGGTTTCCGACAACTATGAGCCCGGCTCGACCTTCAAGCTGATGACGGTCGCCTCTGCCTATGAGCTCGGCACCGCGCATGAGCAGGATACCTACGTCTGCGGCGGCTCGATGCAGGTGGAGAACTGGACGATCAGGTGCCACAACACCGGCGGCCACGGCACGCAGACGCTGACCGAGGCGCTGATGAATTCCTGCAACGTGGCGATGATGCAGATTGCGGAAAAGACCGGAAAAGACCGGTTTTATCAGTTCCTCAAGGCCTTCGGCATGACCGAACCGACCGGTATCGACTTGCCGGCTGAAAGCGGCGGCCAGTTCTATGACCCGGATTCGGACGCCTGGAACGAGGTTTCGCTGGCGACCGCGTCGTTTGGCCAGCGCTTCACGGTCACGCCGTTGATGGAGCTGAACATGGTCTGCGCGATCGTGGACGACGGCAAGCTCAAGCAGCCCTACGTCGTCAAGCAGGTGCTGAATGCGGACGGCTCGGTGCAGTCCACGACCGAGAGCAAGGTGGTCCGCCAGGTTATCTCGGAGGATACCTCCGCTTATATGCGCGAGGCGATGGAGCAGGTCGTCGCGAGCGGCACGGGCAAGAACGCTTACGTTTCCGGCTACCGCATCGGCGGCAAGACCGCAACGTCCGAGATCCTGCAGGAAGAAGGCGACACGGAGAACCGTTACACCGCGTCCTTCATCGGCGTGGCGCCGATGGA
>USLE01000261.1 GCA_900555465.1 uncultured Butyricicoccus sp. | reverse complement strand
CCCCTGCGCCGGCCGCCACGGCAGCACAGACAGCGTGGACGGGTCGGGGAACAGCAGCAGGTCGGAGACATCCACATTCAGGAAGCCGCGCAGGGACGAGGCGTTGAAGTGGATGCCGTGCTCGAACGCGCGCGGCAGCTCGGTCGGCATGATGGCGATGTTCTTCTGGTTGCCGAAGATATCGCAGAACGCCAGACGGATGAACTTCACATCGTTTTCTTCGATAAATTGTATGACTTCGCTTTTGATCGCATCCATAAAGCTGCGCTCCTCTCCGAAATGGATTCCGTAGGATTTCAGGATTCGTAAGTATAAAGCTGGTGATAGCCCGCCTCTGGATTGGGGGAGAGCACATGGTATTTCTGCGCGAGAAGCGCCTTCGCGTCCCCGCCGAAGTAACGGCAGAAAGCCTCCACATAGGGGGCGATCCTGTCCATGTCGTCCGCCGTGGCCTCGCTCACCAGCACCTGACGGGGCAGCCCCTCCGGGGCTTTATCACATCTTAACACAATTTTGCCGCCGTGCATACCGGTACCGCAGAAATTGCTTGCCGGGTATGCGCCGTCCTGTCCGATGCCGAGCACGAGGATCAGCCCGCCCGCCTGATATTCGCCGAGGAACGAACCGGCCTTGCCGCCGATCACCACGACCGGATAGTGCTGCTGATAGGCCTTCATATGGATGCCGCCGCGGTAGCCGCAGTCCCCCTCGATGAAGATGCGTCCGCCGCGCATGCCATAGCCGCAGGCGTCGCCGACGTTGCCGTGGATGATGATATCGCCCTCGTTCATCGTGTCGCCGACCGCCTCCTGCGCGTTGCCGAAAACCTCGATGGTCGAGCCGTTGAGGTATTGGCCGAGGCCGTTGCCCGGCGTGCCGTGGATGATGATAGTTTTGCCGGACGAGCCGCAGCCGAGATAACGCTGACCGATCGCGTTTTCGATCGCGATCTCATTGTCGTTGATGCTGCGGACCTGCTCGTTTACCTGCTTATAATAGGTCAGTCCTGCCTGTACAGTGGTCATCAGTGTGCGCCTCCTAACTTTTTCGCGCGCTCCGCGCGGGAGAATGCCATCAGCTGCGGCTTTTCGCGGATCAGGTCGAAGTCAATGCTGTCGAGCGGGGTCTGCTCACGGATGAGCGAGGTGTAAATGCCCGCGCGGTCCACGTCGCCGATCATGATAAAGCCGACCAGCCGGTTATCGCGTGTGACGAGCAGCTTGTAGTGATCCTCGTCGTGCTCGAGATAGGTTTCGCCGTCGTACGAGCCCGCGGTGATCATATGCAGGCCCATAAAGCCGGATGCGTTCATCGGGATCGCCCTGGTAAATTCCTGCTGTTCCCCCGCCATGTTGCGGCCCGCAGTCTCGCCCTGCATATAGGCGTTGGGCAGGATGGCGAGGATGCGGTCCGTGCCCGCTGCAATGTCATGCGACACGGTGCAGTCGCCCGCGGCATAGATGCCCGGGACTGTGGTGGCCGAGCAGGCATCGGTCAGGATGCCGCGGTTTACCTCGCAGCCCGCCTCTGCGGCGAGCTCAGTGTTCGGCCGCACGCCGACCGCGACGACCAGCACATCGAAATCGATCGTTTTGCCGCTCTTGAGATGGGCGGTGTTGGGCTCGAACTGTTCGACCGAGTCCTCGAGCAGGAATTTGACCCCCTTGGACTCGATATGCTTCTGGATGATGGAAGCCGGCACCTCGGTCAGCACGTTGGGCAGGATGCGCGGCGCAAGGTCGATAACAGTCAGCTCTTTGACGCGCTGGTAAATACCCTCCGCGCACTTCAGGCCGATCAGGCCCGCGCCGATGATGAGCACGCGCTTGTCGTTTTCGCTGCCCAGTATGGCGTCCAGATGTTTGGCGTCGTCCAGCGTCATAAAGCTGGTTTTGTTTTCGACGGTATCCAGCCCTGACATGGGCGGCACGAACGGCCGCGAGCCGGTGCAGATGCACAGCTTGTCATAAGGGACGGACATGCCGTCCTCCAGTTTGACTGCCCCGGCCGCCGGGTCGATCCTGACCGCCTTGCGGCCGAGCAGCGTGATCACGCCGTTTTTCTCATAAAAGTCGGTGGGGCGGTACTGGAGCATTTTGTCCTCGGTCGTCTTGCCGAGCAGCAGGTAGGAGATCAGCGGGCGGCCGTATACGTGGTACGGCTCCTCCGAAATGACCGTGATCGTGCCCTTCTGATCGACCGCGCGGATACCCTCGATCGTGCCGACCGCCGCGGTGCCGTTGCCGATGATAACATAGTTCATATCGCTCACCTCTCCTCGTATACGATAGCCTTGTTCGGGCAGCCCTGCACGCACATCGGCTGGCCGAACGCATTCTTGGCGCACAGCTCGCATTTCTGGATCGCGCCCTCATTCGAGGTGGACAGCGCGCCGTACGGGCAGGACAGGATGCAGGTGTAGCAGCCGACGCATTTGTCCGAGTCGATCTGCACCGCGCCGTCCACGATAGTCAGCGCGCCCGAGATGCAGCCCTTGACGCACAGCGGATCGGTGCAGTGGCGGCAGTTGACCGCAAAGGAAATGTTGTTGCGCTCCTCGATGCGGATGCGGGGCGCGATCTTGTGATCCTTGAGTGCCTTGACCATCGAGGATTTGCCCGAGTTGGCGAACGCGCAGTAATATTCGCACAGATGGCACCCGAGGCACCATTTTTCATTGACATAAATTCGTTTCATCTGATGACTCCAAACCTTTCTTATCCGGAAGTGGGCTGACGCAGCCCTTTCGCGCGTCAGCGCGCATCAAATCGGATTTTGCCTGGCAAAATCCATCAAAAGTGCGGGCTTGGCCCGTGCTTTCGATCGAAGTTTATTCGCCCGCGTGCTTGATGCCGAGAATGCTCAGCTCGCGATCGTTCAGTCCGATGCCGCGCAGCATCAGGCGGTTGCCGCGCAGGGCCTCGATCGAGTTGATGCCCATGCCGCCCATCATTTCCTTGAGCTCGTGATCCCATGCAGTGACCAGATTGATCAAGCGCTGGGAACCGATGTCCGGGTTGAGGCGCTTGACCAGCTCGGGACGCTGGGTCGCAATGCCCCAGTTGCACTTGCCGGTCTGGCAGGAGCGGCACAGGCGCAGCCCCGACCCGTATCCGCGACAACGTCGGCATCCCGATCGA
>USLE01000260.1 GCA_900555465.1 uncultured Butyricicoccus sp. | reverse complement strand
CATTCGATCTTGAACTTGCGGTAATCGCTCTTTTTGGGCTGGCCTTCGACGAATACCACCATCGAACCGACCGTATCCTGCCCCGCGAAGTTGGAAATATCGTACGCTTCCAACCGCAGCGGCAGGGCGATCATGCCGGTCACGTTTTGCAGCAGCTCGAGTGACTTATGCCGCCGCTCGGACTGCTTTTCGCGGCGCTCGATCTCCTCGCGCGCGTTCTTTTCCGCGAGACGGGTGAGCACGCGGCGCTCGCCGCGCTGCGGCACCGCCAGCTCGACCTTGCGCTCCGCGATCGAGGACAGGTACTCCGCGATCGCGTCCTGCTCCTCGATCTCGTGCGAGAGCAGCACGGTCTTGGGCGCGGCGCCGCGCTGCGCGTAATACTGCTTGATAAACGAGGCCAGCACCTCAGCCGGGTCGCTCTCCAGCACATGGAACAGGCTGTACTCCTTGTCCTGCAACGCACCGCCCGCATAATGCAGTACGCACACGCAGGCGCGCGTCTGTCCCTGCACAAAGGCGACCGCATCCAGATCTGCGAACGCGCCCGCCACCACATGCTGGCGCGTACCCAGCCGCTGCACCGCGCGCAGGCGGTCGCGCAGCAGCGCCGCGCGCTCGAACTGCAGCTCTTCTGCGGCCTCGTTCATCTTCTCGGCCAGCTCTTTTTCCAGCTTTTTCGCGTCGCCCTCAAACAGGGAGATCGCCTGGTCGATCAGCACATGGTATTCCGCCGGGCTGACCTTGCCCGTGCACGGCGCGCAGCAGCGCCCCAGATGCTGGTTGAGGCACGGACGGTCCTTGCCGATGTCGCGCGGGAACACCCGCGAACAGGTCTTGAGGTGGAGTGCCTCGCTGATCGTGTCGATCGCGCGGCGGGCCGCCACGCGGCCCTGATACGGCCCGAAATAGCGCGCCCCGTCGTGCGCCGGCTTGGAAACCACAGTAAACGCCGGATAGGGCGCGTCCGTATTCAGCCGGATATAGGGATAGCCCTTGTCGTCCTTGAGCAGGATGTTGTACTTGGGCTTGTATTTCTTGATCATCGAGTTTTCGAGCACAAGCGCCTCAAACTCGGTTTCGGTCACGATGATGTCAAAGTCGTCAATATGGCTGACCAGCTGGCGCGTCTTGGCGTTCAGCCGCTCCGGCGGCTGAAAATAGTTGGAAACGCGGTTGCGCAGCAGCTTGGCCTTGCCGACGTAGATCACCTTGCCGGTCTTGTCCTTGTGCAGATACACGCCCGGCTGCATGGGCAGCTTGCGCACGCGCTCTTTCAGTTGTTCTCTCGTCATAGCAAACCGCCTCCTTGCTTTTTATTCTGCACGCTTTTTTACACAATCCCTGCGCCGCCGACGCGCGTATCACAGAAAATCACCGCTGGGCGGTGACTTTCATAAAGAGCCGGGGCTTGTACCCGGCTTCTTATGCTTCTCCCCCGCGCCGCAGGCGCGTGTCCCGCGGCGCGAAGCGGCACTCTATGAAATCCACGGCTTTGCCGTATCTGCATCACGCTACCAGCGCGCATATCACAGAAAATCACCGTCCGGCGGTGATTTTCATAAAAAGCCAGGGCGTGCACCTGGCTTTTTATACCACGACCCAACGCCCTTGGGGCGCGTCCGGGGGTATCGGGCGGCGGTTTCTCCGGAACCGCTGCCCGTATCCAGGGGGTATGGATACCCCCTGGACTGCGGGATTAAAAAAGCGCCGATTTCTAAAAAATCGGCGCTTCTCCATCAGGATGCGATAAAATCAGTCGGTAAAATTGGAAGTAATCAGCTCAACCAGGGCAGAAACAGCCTCTTCTTCGTCCGGGCCGTCCGCGATCAGGTTGATGGTAGTGCCCTTGGTGATGCCGAGGGAAAGGATGCCGAGCAGGCTCTTCGCGTTGACACGGCGCTCTTCCTTCTCCACCAGGATGGTCGACTTAAACTCGTTTGCTTTCTGAATGAAAAAAGTTGCCGGGCGGGCGTACAAGCCTACCTGGTTCGTAACCTGTACCTCTTTCGAATACATAATCTGCATCGCTCCTATTTCTTCAAATCCGATATATATAGTCTAACGCCTTTCCCCGAATTCGTCAAGGGCATTTTGTGTTGGCTTCCTTTGCGTTTTTGATGAAATTTTTCCTGCATTTTTCCAAACAATCGGGCATTTTGCCCTGCATGTTCGATTTTTATCCGCAAAAGGACAGTTTTTTCATCGCAATTCCACAATCGTGACGCCCTGCTCGCCCTCGCCGTATACGCCGCTGCGCACGCTCTTGACGCGCTTGTTCGACCGCAGGTGCTGCTGCACCGCGTTCCGGAGCACGCCCGTGCCCTTGCCGTGGATGACCGTGACCGACGGCAGCCCCGCCATGATCGCGCGGGACAGGAAGTTATCCACCTCGAACAGCGCCTCCTCCGCGCTCATGCCGCGCACATCCACCTCGCTCTCCGCCGAGCGGATGTTGAGCTCGCGTTTCGGGGCGTCGCGACGGGGCTGCGGCGCGGGCTTTTTCGCGGGTTTGTTTTCCTCCACGAGGCGCAGCTCGTTCTCCCTGACCGTCATCTTCATCGGACCGGCCTGCACCTGCACGTTGCCGTCCTTATCCGCGGGCGCGAGCACATTCGCCAGCACGCCGCCGACGTTCAGCAGCCGCACGCGGTCGCCCTTTTTAACCGGGCGCACCTCGTCCGCCTCGACCACGCGCTTCTGTATGCCGCGGCGCTGCTCGTTCTCGGTCTGCGTGATCACGCCGCGCAGTGCGGCCTTGGCCGCGGCGAGGTTCTGGTCCGCGTTTTTCTTCTGCGCCTTCTTTTTCATATCCTCGAGCTCGTCGAACACGGTCTCGGCGGTCATGCGCGCATCCTTGAGGATGCGGTCTGCCTGGCTGCGCGCGCTTTCGAGCAGCTTGTCCGCGCGCTCCTCGGCCGCGTCGCGCTCGGCGCGCATCTTGTCCCGCTCGGACTGGGCTGCAGAGCGCATTTTCTGCGCTTCTTCCTTCATCTGCTCGATGCGGCGGCGCTCGCGCTCGAGCTCGGCGAGCACGTCCTCAAACCGCGCGTCCTCGGTCGAAACCTGCTCCTTCGCGCGCTCCATGATCGTGGGCTGGGGCTCCAGCCCACGCTCATCGAGCGCGCGAAGGAGCAGGTTTCGACCGAGGA
>USLE01000259.1 GCA_900555465.1 uncultured Butyricicoccus sp. | reverse complement strand
TGGAAAGCGAACGAATGGTGTGGTTAGCGCTGGTGAACAGGAAACGCGCGCCGCAGGCGATCGAGCAGAATCTGCCGATCACCAGCCGGTCATGGTTGACAGGGTAGTGGTACAGCACGTTGTTCCGCTCAAACTGCCGCGGGTCGTTTACAAAATCGTTGTACATCGTCCAGTCGCCGACTATAATGTTCGGGTCGGTGACGACGTTTTTCAGATAGACCGTTTCGCGGTCGCCCGTGCGGGGATAGATTTGGTTTTCCGGAATAGACATAGGGGATACCTCCTGATGAAATATGATCCGTTTGTTATTCCGGTGACTGCAATACAGCGCTTCACAGCATACCACCTCTTTTATCTGCTGTTATCATAGCACAGCCGGCCGCTGCCCGCAAGACGCCGCGGGGCGGCGGACGCCGTGTGAAAATAATTGATATGGCGCGAAACGGCATCGAACAAAGGAAACAATTGAAAAAATCCCGAAAACAGCGTATAATATATTAGTTATGGAATTCAGTAAGCTGCTGCAACAGGAGTTTGAAGATATATGAGCAAAGCAAAACCGTCATACGGCAACGAGAGCATTTCCTCGCTCAAGGGCGCGGACCGCGTGCGCAAGCGCCCGGGCGTCATCTTCGGTTCGGACGGGCTGGAGGGCTGCGAACACGCGGTGTTTGAGATCCTGTCCAACTCGATTGACGAGGCGCGCGAGGGCTACGGCACCGAGATCGTCACCACCCGCTATGCGGACGGCTCGATCGAGGTCGCGGACAATGGCCGCGGCATCCCGGTCGAGTGGAACGAGAACGAGAAGCGCTACAACTGGGAGCTGGTGTTCTGCGAGCTGTACGCAGGCGGCAAATATAAGAACGATACGGGCGAAAACTATGAGTTCTCGCTCGGCCTGAACGGCCTCGGCACCTGCGCGACCCAGTATTCCTCGGAATACATGGACGTGACCGTGGTGCGCGACGGGTTCGAGTACACCCTGCACTTTGAAAAGGGCGAAAACAAAACCGGCACCAAGGAGGGCTTTGTCAAAAAGCCCACCACCTCGAAAAAGACCGGCACCACCATCCGATGGAAGCCCGACCTTGAGGTATTCACGGATATCAACATCCCGGTGGACTACTATCTGGACACGCTCAAGCGGCAGGCAGTGGTCAACAGCCACATCAAGTTCATCCTGAAGAACCAGTCGGGCAGCAAGTTCGAGACCACCGAGTTTCTCTATCAGAACGGCATTGTGGACTATGTGACCGAGCTTGCGGGCGAGAATCCGCTGACTTCGGTGCAGTTCCTCGAGAGCGAGCGCCGCGGCCGCGACCGTGCGGACAAGCCGGAATACAAGGTCAAGCTGTCGTGCGCGTTCTGCTTCTCGTCCGCGGTGTCGCAGATCGAGTATTACCACAACTCGTCGTGGCTCGAGCACGGCGGCGCGCCGGACAAGGCGGTGCGCTCGGCGTTTGTCTCCGCGATCGACGCGTACCTCAAGCAGAATAACAAATATACGAAAAGCGAGAGCAAGGTCACGTTCCAGGACGTGATGGACAGCCTGGTGCTCGTGACCAACTGCTTCTCCACCCAGACCTCATACGAGAACCAGACCAAAAAGGCCATCACCAACAAGTTCATCCAGGAGGCGATGACCGACTTCCTCAAGCAGGGGCTGGAGATCTACTTCATCGAGAACAAGGCCGAGGCGGACAAGATCGCCGAGCAGATCCTCATCAACAAGCGCAGCCGCGAGCAGGCGGAAAAGGCGCGCCTCAATATCAAAAAGAAGCTGTCCGGCAACATCGACCTCGCCAACCGCGTGCAGAAGTTCGTCGACTGCCGTACCAAGGACGTGACGCGCCGCGAGCTGTACATCGTGGAGGGCGACTCCGCGCTCGGCTCGGTCAAGCAGGGGCGGGACAGCGAGTTTCAGGCCATCATGCCCGTGCGCGGCAAGATCCTCAACTGCCTCAAGGCGGATTACGACAAGATCTTCAAGAACGACATCATCACCGACCTTTTGAAGGTGCTCGGCTGCGGCGTCGAGGTGCGCGGCAAGGCGGCGAAGGACTTAAATGCGTTCGATCTCGAGGCGCTGCGCTGGCGCCGCATCATCATCTGCACGGATGCCGACGTGGACGGCTTCCAGATCCGCACGCTGATTTTGACCATGCTGTACCGGCTGGTGCCGACGCTGATCGAGCAGGGGTATGTGTATATCGCGGAGTCCCCGCTCTACGAGATCACCTATCGGGATAAGAGCTATTTCGCGTTCGACGAGAGCGAAAAGGCCGCGATCCTCAAAAAGCTCGAGGGCAAAAAGCTGCTCATCCAGCGCTCCAAGGGCCTTGGCGAGAACGAGGCGGACATGATGTGGGAGACCACGATGAACCCCGAGACCCGCCGCCTCATCCGCATCACGCCGGACGACGCCAAGGCGACGAGCGAGATGTTTGACCTGCTGCTGGGCGATAACCTGTCCGGCCGCAAGGAGTATATCGCGGAGAACGGGGCGCAGTATCTGGAGCTCGCGGACATTTCATAAAGGCAGGGATGCAGGTGGAGAAAAAATGGTATCCGCAGATGGACGGCCTGCGCGCCGCTGCGGCTGCGGCGGTCGTGATGATCCATGTTTCCGCAGGCAGGGCAGGGGACATTGCGCCGGTATGCAACGTGCTTTCGCGCTTTGCGGTGCCGCTGTTCATCATGCTGTCCGCCTTTGGGCACGGGGGAGAGGATCAGGATGTCAGCGCGCCGCTGGGGCTGTTCGGCAGGCGGATGAAGCGCATTTTGCCGCCGTTTGTGCTGTGGTCGGCGCTGTACCTCGTCGTGGAGGCCATGTTCGGCAAGCCGCATGCGCGGCCGTTGTGGGACCTTGTCAGCGGGGGCGCCTATATCCACCTGTACTTTATCATTGTGCTCATCCAGCTTGAGATATTGTATGTGCCGCTGTACCGGGCGGTGCGGCGCGCGCCCAACCTTACACTGGCCGCGTCCGCGGTGATCACGCTTGCCATGCAGGTGCTGATCTGCGGCGACTGGCTTGCACTGTGGTCACTGCCTGCGCTGCCGATCCCCTATACGCGAACCTTTGTGCCGTACCTCCTGTTTTACGTCGCCGGGCTTTGGCTGCGCCGCCGGGACCGGATGCCGGAAAAGGC
>USLE01000258.1 GCA_900555465.1 uncultured Butyricicoccus sp. | reverse complement strand
CGACACCACGCTTGCTGCCGCCTATGCGCAGCAGGATTTCGCCGCAGTCCCCCTCCCGCTGGACAGCCGCGCGCCCGATATCCGCTTCGCCGGCATGTCCCTGCGGGGCGACAGCCTGTATCTGGCCCTCTCCGCCCCTGTGGAGGGCGCTTCGGCGGAGGTTTCCGCCCTGCTCGATACCCGCACCGGCGAGAGCATCCCGAGCGACTCGGGCAGCAGCTTCGGACAGGCGGAGGGCATGCTCCAGTACTATGAGACCCGCTTCCCGGGGATCACGGCGGACGACCTGCCCTATCTGCAGCCGCAGATCACCTACACCTTCCCGCTGCCGCTGACCCCGGAAACGCTGACCTTTTCCTTCAGCACCGCGCCGGTCGCCGCCTATGCGCATAATATGGACCTGCACCTGCCCGACGGCACGCATGTCACCCGCATCTCGGTCTCGCCGATCGGCATCCAGCTCAACGGGACCTGCCACGCCGCGCCCGACTGGCAGCGGCCGACCATCTCCCTGCTGCTGCAGGACGGCACCACGGTCAGCACCAACGCCTACGCCACCGGAATCACCTCGTCGGACAGCGATCCGGCCGCCAATTTTGACATCAGCTATGAATACAAAACCGGTACATACAGCCGCCGGTTCCTGCCGCTGTCGGACATTGCAGCGGTGATCATCGAGGATATGACCATCACGATAGCAGAGTAGAAAGCCCCGTGGGGGTAAAATGGACCGGACGGTGTGGGGCCGTCCGGTCAACCCGAAACAGCCAGTCCGCCCATCGGCGGACTGTTTTTACGCATTGTACAATTTTTATCAATCTTTTTTGTGCATCTGATACAATTCCGACCGTATTGCTTCTTTCTTGCGCTCCAAAATGATGAAAATGCAAAATACCGTAAAAAACTCTTTCCTTTCCAGTTTTTTATGCTATAATGATAGCAGAAAAGGATTTTATTGTTTTATCAATATCAGGAGGTATGTATTATGACCAGAGGTATCCGCGTAAAGAATACGGACGATATCCAGAAGATCAACAAGATCGTCACCAAGTACGGCTTTGACATCTGGATCCACGGCAAGAGCGGCATGGTAGACGCCAAGAGCCTGCTCGGCATGTTCCTGCTCTCGCTCAACGAGCCCCTGCAGATCGTGCTCGAGGACGACGTTGACGCTACCGCGCTGTTCAAGGATCTGGCAGATTATCTGGAGATCGACGACGAGTAAGAACTGCGCGCAAGCCATACATAAAAAACAGCTCAGGAATCATCCTGAGCTGTTTTTCTTTGCAAAATTACCGCAGCCATTCATACACCGGATACGCGCCCGCCGGGAGATAACCCAGCGTTTGCGCGAGATGCGCAGAAACCGGGTTGGCCGCGTCCCACGAGGGATGCAGGCCGCGCGCCAAACAATCCAGCATCAGCGCCGCAGCGCACGCCCGCGCGAGTCCCCGTCGGCGGTGCGCCGGATGGGTATCTATCTCGATCTCGATGCCGCCCGGCCAGTCCGCATAGCTGGACGCGCCGCAGACCAGCACGCCGTCTTGCCGCACAGCGTATCCTGCGCCGTGCGCGGCGTAACACTCCCACGCGGGATACTGCGAGACCAGATCGCGGCTCCATTCCTGCTGCGCGGCCTGCCGGTACAGCGCCTCATCCATCCGCCGCAGCGCATACCCCGCAGGCAGGGCGGCGGCGAAGCTGCGCAGCTGCGCTGTGTCAAAGGCATTACATTTCCGGAACGCATACCGCACCGACCGCCGCGCCTGCGGATAGGCCTGCTCGATCAGCGCATCCCAGTCCCGCGTGCGCGGGATGAAAACGGTGTACGGCCGCGTTTTTTCCGGCTGCCACGCCGCGACCGCTGCATCCGGCGCGCCCGCGAAAAAACAGAAATCACCCACGCGCACCTGCGCCGACCGGAAATCTTCATTTGTCGCCGCATACCCCATGCGTCCGGAAAGGTAGGCATACAGCATGCCTTCCTCCCAGCCGTCCAGCAGGGGCGCGAGCGCCGCCGGATCGGCAACCGGAAGGATCACAGGATCACCAGCTGCTTGGGCGCTTCGGTCAGGTTGATGCAGCCGTCCTCGATCACATACAGCATATCCTCGATGCGCACGCCGAACCTGCCCGGCAGATAGATGCCCGGCTCGGCGGTCACGATCGAGCCCGCGGGCAGCGGCGCTTCCCCGCGCGGGCCGGCGGTCGGGGCTTCGTGGATCTCGAGTCCCACGCCGTGGCCGAACCCGTGGCCGAACGCATCCCCGTAGCCCGCGTCCGCAATGACCCTGCGCGCCGCGCCGTCCACGTCCCTGCTGATCACGCCCGCCTTGCAGCACGCGATGCCCGCGAGCTGGGCGTTCAGCACCGTGTCGTACACGGTCTGCATCTCGTCGGTCACATGGCCGACCGCGACCGTGCGCGTCATGTCCGAGCAGTAGCCGTCCACGATGCAGCCGAAGTCCATTGTGACAAAATCGCCCGCCTCGATCGGCTTTTCAGTCGGCACGCCGTGCGGCTTCGAGCTGTTCGCGCCCGATACCACGATCGGGTCGAACGACATATTCTCCGCGCCGTAGTGCAGCATCAGATAGGTCAGGCGCGCCGCGATCTCCTTTTCGGTCGCGCCCGGCTTGATGTCGTTGAGCACTTCCTCAAGCGCCTGCTCCGCGATGCGCTGCGCTGCGACGATCTTGCCGACCTCGTCGTCCTCCTTGCAGACGCGCAGCCTTTCCACGCCGTCCTCCAGCCGCACGGCCGTGGCGTGCAGGGCGGACGCCCAGGACATGTATTCCGCATAGGTCAGCATCCGGTCTTCGAGCGCCACCTTTTTCGCGCCGTCCTGTTCGATCAGCTCGTTGACCACGGCGGTATAGCTCTTGCCGCCGCTGATCTCGCGCACCTCAAAATCCGTGATCGCAGCGCGCGCCGCCTCGACATAGCGGAAGTCCGTAAAGAACACCGCCTGCTTCGCGGAAAGGTAGACCGCGCCCGCGGTCGAGTGGAAGCCGGTCGCATAGCGGCGGCTGATCTCGCTGGTCAATACCATTGCGTCATACGGCGCTTCGCGCAGCAGCGAACGCAATTCGTCTCGTTTCATCAAAATCACCATGCCGACCGCGTTGCTCTCGGCACAAATAGAGATGAAAGAG
>USLE01000257.1 GCA_900555465.1 uncultured Butyricicoccus sp. | reverse complement strand
ATTTCCGTGCACGAGAAAAACCAGAGCATCACGGAAATGACCATCGACCTGACGCAGCGGGTTTCGGATACCGCCCCGGCGGCCGAACCGCCCGCGGGGGACCCGGTGATCGATCTGGTGGATTGGTTCGAGTCCCTTGAGACGGCGGAGCAGGCCGCCTGATAAAGGCAAAAGCAGGGGGATGCGTAGCTTTTCGGCGTGGCGGGAAAGCGCCCGCGCCGCGGCGCGCATCCAACAGAAAGCGGGCGCTATTGCGCCCGCTTTGATAAAAACGCAGGGCGTGCCCCTGCGTTTTTGTATCGGTGCGGAGAAACGTCTGGATGTGTCCGCGGCGCGCCCGGCACATCCTGCTCGATGGTAAGGCGTGCCTTGCAATCGAAATTACGATCCGTAGTCCTCCAGCAGCTTGGCCAGCGCCTCGGTGTCCGACAGGAGGATGCCCTGCTCGAGCGCTTCGCGGTCGGCGGCGGGCAGGGTGCGGATGTCGATATCCGTGCGGATGACCACCTCGCCGCCGTGCGAGACGACCAGCAGGCCGTTTTCGCTCTGCGCGACATAGGGCGCCTCTGTCGCGCTGACCGGCACCGCATCGGGCGTAAAATACGCGCGCGCCGCAAAAAACGCGCTCACCAGCGCCGCCAGACAGGCGAGCAGCGCAATGCGCTTCTGCCGCCGCGCCCGCTGCATTGCGAGCATGTAAAACCCCTGCAACATGTGCAAACCTCCCCGGGCAAAAATGGATTTTCTCTGAGTATTCCCACAAAATTGTAAACTATTCCTTGATATGCGTAAAATTTGTTTGGAATTTGCGGGATGATGTGGTATAATAGCGAAAGGCATTAGTATCACAATATTCCATTTCAGTCAAAAAGCAATGGCATTGATGCGGCGGCAACGATGAAAAGCGCCGCATCACTGAGGTTGGGAACAAAACGGACGCGGACTGCGTCCGAATGGATATGAGACTCCCCAGCGGGAACGCCCGCCGGGCAAGGAGGAGACCGAATTGGCAACTGGCAAAAAAAGAGGTTCCGGCGTCGGGCATGTCATCGCCCGTGTATTGCTGACGCTGCTGCTTATCGGTGTGCTTTGCGCCTGTTTCTGCGGCATTGCGTTTGCGTACTACGTCCATGCCTATATCAACCCCTCCGCACAGGAGACCGCGACCGAGATCAGCAACAACCTCGGCCTGAACCTGAATACGTTTATCTATGCGACCGACCCGGAGACCGGGGAGCAGACGCTGTATGAAACGTTGAGCGGCTTGGAGAGCCGCGAATGGGTGGACAGCGAGAAGATCCCGCAGGACCTCAAGGACGCGGTGGTCGCGATCGAGGACGAGCGCTTTTACTCGCACAACGGCGTGGACTGGAAGCGCACGCTGGGCGCGGTGAAAAACTGGCTGTTCGGCGGCACGCAGTACGGCGGCTCGACCATCACCCAGCAGATGATCAAGAACGCAACGGATGAGGACGATTACTCGGTCAAGCGTAAGGTCAACGAGATCTTCCGCGCGCTTGCGCTGGAGGACGTGGTAAACGACAAGGACCGCATCCTGACCATGTACCTCAACACGATCTACCTCGGCTACCGCAGCTACGGCGTGCAGACCGCGGCCAACACCTACTTCGGCAAGGATGTGTCCGAGCTGTCGCTCGCGGAATGCGCGGTGCTCGCGGGCCTGACCAACAACCCCTCGATCTACGACGTGTACAACCATCCGGATAAGGTCAAGGAGCGTCAGGTCATCATTCTCGATCAGATGCTCGATCAGGGTATGATCGACCAGGCGGAGCACGACGCGGCTGTGGCACAGGAGCTGGTCTACCGTCCGTATGAGGCCTATGTCGAGGATGTAGGCGAGCCCTACAGCTACTTTACCGACGCGGTCATCAGCGATGTGATCAACGATCTGGTGGAGCAGAAGGGCTATTCCGAATCGGTTGCCAGCAATATGGTAAACTCCGGCGGCCTCCAGATCTATGCAACCATTGATACCGACATCCAGAACATCCTTGATCAGGTTTGGGCGGATGATTCGGTCTTCCCGAATACGGAGAAATACGGCGAGCGTCCGCAGAGCGCAATGGTCATCACCGATAAGGTGGGCAACATTGTCGGCATCGCGGGCGGCCGCGGCGAAAAGACCGGCAAGCGTGAATTTTCGTTTGCGACCGATGCGCGCCGCCAGCCCGGTTCGTCCTTCAAGCCGCTGTCGACCTACGGCCCGGCGATGGATCAGGGTGTCGTCGTGCCGAGCACGACCGTGTACGACCGCGCGCTGCGGGAGGAAAACGGCATGCCCTGGCCGATGAACGACGGCAGAATGCCGACCGGCCGCGCGATGACGGTCGAAAGCGGTATCGCAAGCTCGGTCAATACCATCGCGGTACAGGTGCTCAACGCGCTGACCCCGCAGAAATCCTACGACTTTTTGACCCAGCAGCTGGATATCAAGCTGGTGGCAAACCGCACCTATGAGGACGGCACGACCCAGTCGGATATCGATCTGGCGCCGCTGGCGCTCGGCGGTCTGACCGACGGCGTCACCGTGCGCGAGATGGCGGGCGGCTTTGCAACCTTCATCAACGAGGGCGTGTTCGGCGGCACCCGCACCTACACCAAGGTGCTGGACTCCGAGGGCAATGTCGTGCTCGAGAACACCCCGTATACCGACAAGGGCTTCCAGAACGTGCGCACCGCGTACTACATGCTGGACTGCATGCAGAACGTCACCGCATACGGCACCGCATCCGGCACGCAGATCTCGGGCGTGGAGACCGCCGGCAAGACCGGTACCACCACCTCGAACACGGATATCTGGTTCTGCGGCGTGACCCCGCAGTACTCCGCAGCGGTATGGGTCGGCTATGAGCATAACTACACGCTGGACGGCCTGTACGGCCGCAATGCGTCCTATATCTGGCTTGAGGTCATGCAGAAGGTACACGAGGGCGACTCCGGTCTGGTGTTCGACTCGCACCCCGAGGACTTCGTGACCCAGACCTACTGCATGGACACCGGCCTGCTGGCTTCGGGCGCATGCCGCGCCGCGGGCCGCGCGGCGACCGGCCGCTTCTGGGCGGATCAGGTGCCGACCGAGACCTGCAGCCATCAGGGCATCGCATCCGCCTACAGCTTCACCAACAGCGGTGTCAAGGG
>USLE01000256.1 GCA_900555465.1 uncultured Butyricicoccus sp. | reverse complement strand
CCTGTGGGACGGGTAGGACCGGTCGAACCTGTAGGACCAGTGGGTCCCGTCGGGCCGGTAGGCCCGCCGGCGGGTCCGGTGGCACCGGTCGCGCCCGTTGCGCCGCGCGGCCCCATCGGACCGCGTTCGCCGCGAAAACCGCGCGGCCCTGCCGGGCCGGTGGGGCCGGTTGCACCGGTCGGCCCGCGTTTGCAGCAGTCGTCCGCCTCGCCGCGTATTCTATCCATCCAATCGCCGGACGGACAGTCTCGGCCGTCCCGTCCGTAGAATCGAGAGCGATCGTACATATCGTTCTTCCTTTCGGGAAATTTGCCGGAATACGATCATCCGGCACTCCATTCTATGCTTCCGCAGCGCTCGCTGCTACCGCGCTGCCCCGCTGCGCAAAGTAGCGCCGGTTATATGCCACCGCATCTGTGCCCGGCTGGTGCATCGCCGCCCGCTCGTTCCAGATCGCCGCCTCCTCATGCCTGCCCTGCCGGTCGCAGCACACGCAGAGCCCCAGGCAGGGGATATACCCATAACTCGGTTTGTACACAAACCCTCTGCTCTCCGCACGGCAGGGCACGCGCAGCGCGGTGCGATACCAGAATTCCGCCTGCGGCAGGCGCCCATCCTCGAGTTCGAGCGCCGCCAGTGCACAGCATGCCTCGCCGCGCGGGATATCCATCGCAAACGAGCGCACGAGCGCCTGCTTTGCCTCCTCCCGACGTCCCAGCGCCGTCAGGCAGTCTGCCAGATTGCGGCAGGCCTCAATCCGGTTTTCCACCCATCCCTCCGGCATGGCAAGGAACGCCTCGAACGCCTGCACCGCCTGCTCATATTTTTCATGGGTCATCAGCTCGCGCGCATAATAAAAGCTCGCGCGCACATCCAGCAGTTCCCCCTTGTCCAGCAGGCTCTGGTAGATGCGCAGGTTGCGACCGCTGTCCTCCTGTTTTTCCTTATGGTGCTCGACCGCAGCGTCCCCGTATACGACCTTGCCGGACGGCGTGATGCACTCATGCACTGCACCCTGCCACCGGAACCCGGCTGCACGGCGCAGCAGCCGCTCCCGGTAATAGGTGAAAACCGGCCGCCCCGTCCCGTCAAAGGCCGTGTGGTACGGCAGCATGACGATGTCCTCCGTGCCGTCCAGCTGCGCCTTGAGCGCAAGAAAGCGTTCCCGGTCCGCCGGAACGATCACGTCATCCGCGTCCAACCACAACACATAGTCCTTTGTCGCCTGCGCGAAGGAAAAATTCCGCGCCGCTGAAAAATCATCACACCAAGCAAAATCAAGCACCCTGCCATATCCGGCCGCGATTTCCCGGGTGCGGTCGGCCGAGCCGGTGTCCACGATGACGATCTCATCCGCGATGCCCTGCACGCTGTCCAAACAGCGCGCCAGCGCCGCTTCCTCGTCCTTTACGATCATGCAAAGACTGATGGATACCATAAAATCCCCTCCCGCGCAGTCTATGCCCGGTTTGGGATATGCGTCACCCGGTATGTAAAGCACAGGGAAAATTCCGGTTGATTTTTCCAAATTCTTTTTCTTTCCCTGTTTTTTTACAGGGAATGGGAGTATAATAGAAAAGAACTTATGTCAACCGGAGGTGTCTGATGTGTATGAAGCATATCGGGACGCGCTGCTGAATGTGGACAGCTACGGTGCCATTTTCATGTATGCGACCCATAAGGATTTAACAACTGCGCCGCGCCATATCGTCCGTATGACCGAACCCGTCGACCCGCGCGTACTGCTCGCCGCAGTGCGTACTGCACTCGACCGCTATCCCCAGTTCGGGCTGGGCCTGGTGCGCGGCGACAAGCAATATCGCTACCGCATCATCAACAAGCCGCCCGTCGTGCTCGAGATGGACGATATCTCGCCGTATTATATCGGCTCGGACGATACCAACGGCTACCTGTTCCTCTGCGGCTACAAGGGCAGCACGATCTATCTGGAATACCAGCACTGCATCTCGGACGGCCGCGGGTTTGACCAGTTCATCCGCACCATCCTGTATTACTATCTCAAGGGCATGGGGCACGACGTTGAACCCGGCCGTATCCGCACGAACGAGACACAGTTCACCCCTGAAGACTGCGAGGACGGCTATCTGCGCCTGCGCGGCATGCCGCAGTCGGACGCGGATCACCACCCGGACGTCCCCTCGTTCCATATGCCCGAGTACGACAGCCGGAACGACGACAATGAGCTGACGACCGAGCTGACGCTCTCGCTGCCGCAGCTGCTCGCCTACACCAAGGGCAACGGCGTCACGCCCATGACCTTCCTGATGACCGCGATCTCGATGGGCATGTACCACACCTATTACACCGGCACTGACCGCACCGAGCCGATCATCGCCGAGGTGCCGATGGATCTGCGCGCCTATGTCAAGACCACGACCACGCGTTTTTTCGTCTCCCTGCTCGATCTGCCCTTCTTCTATGAATATTTTTCCATGCCCTTCCTCGAGGCATGTCAGGCGTGCAAGGCGTATTTCGACACGCAGAAAAACCTGCCGCACGCGGTATTCTGGGCGCTTAAAAACGCCAACCGCGTCGCCAAGTCACACAAGCTGGACATGCCGATCGACGAGAAGGAGCAGATGATGCGCCAGCAGGCGCGCGACTATATCCGCCGCGACAGCTTCATCCTGACCAACATCGGCGAGTTCAAGCTGCCGCCCAGCATGGAGCCGTTCGTGAAGGACTATTCCGCCATCCTGCCGTGCGCCTTCCAGCCGTTCGGCATCCTGGTCAGCTCGTACAGGGATACGCTCAAAGTCTCGATCTCCCAGCGCGACTTCAATTACCATCTGGTCGAAAACATCCGCGCGGTGCTGCGCGAGATCGGTTTTGATACGACTGCACTGCCCTACACCTTCCATGTCACCCGGTACGACGGCCTGCGTCTGGCCAAAGAGGATGAATAAACCGTCCTCAGAAACCATTTTCCCCCTCATACTCCTTTCTTCACTCTGTACACGCAGCAGCACCGCACTTTCGTGCGGTGCTGCTGTTATTTTCAGAACTTTTCCCAGATCAGGCATCCGATGCCACGGTCGTTTTGTGTTCCGCCGGTCCCAGCAGAAACGCCAGCCCCTTGCGCAAGCGCGCTGCCCCATCGGCAAAATGATTGCCCGGGTTGATCTCAAAGCGCGTCTCCACACCCT
>USLE01000255.1 GCA_900555465.1 uncultured Butyricicoccus sp. | reverse complement strand
GCCGAGGATCAGGGTGATGCCCTCTGCGTCGGTCGGGCAGGCAAACGAAATTGCGTAGTCCTCGTCGCCCTGACGCATGGAGATGGTCGGCATAACGAGTACATAGTGGCTGTTCAGGTAGCCGGTCTGGTGCGCCTTCGCGCCGGGGACGTAAACGCCGTCCGGGGTGCGCGCGACAACGTGCAGGAACAGGTCCGGATCCGCCTGCTGGGACGGGGACAGGCCGCGGTCGCCCTTGACGTCGGTCATCGCGCCGTCTACCGCCCAGTCGTTCTCCTGTACTTCGGCCCAGAACTTCTTGAAGTTCTCGTGATAGTGGGTGCCGCAGGCCTCGTCGGTCTCATAGGTCGTGGAGAACACGGCATTCGCCGCGTCCAGACCCACGCAGCGCTGGAAGCAGGCTGCAGTCTTCTGGCCGAGCAGGCGCTGCATCTTGACCTTCTTAATCAGGTCGTCCGCGGACTGGTGCAGGTGGGTGAAGCGGTTGATCTTCCTGCCGGTCAGCGAAGAAGTTGCAGTCATCAGATCCTCGTACTGCGGGTCCTCGGCCAGCTCGTAAGTTGCCGCGAAAGAGTTAAGCGACGGACGCACGATCGGGTCGTCCACCACGTTCTCCACCTTCTCGCCGAAGCGGTACAGGTTCAGGTGCAGCTTCCGCAGCGACTCGATGTATTGTTCTTTGGTCATCATGGTTTATTTCCTTCTTTCTTTCCTGTCCTGTTATGGAAAAGCGCCGGGATGCAGTTTGAGGAGACTTGAACGGATCACTTTATCATACCTGCATCCGGCGCGTATCCACCTGAAACGGCGCAGCCCTAGCCCATCAGGCAGTATGTCACATACACACAGCAGCCCGAAAGGGCGATCAGCGCCGCAAGCGCCAGATAGATCAAGGCGATCTGCCGGCGCGCGAATGGTTTCCCCTTAGGTGCCATTGCTCAGCCCTCCTGCCGCAAAAGCGGCATCAGACGCTCAGTTTTTCTCCAAAGCGGCGCTCATATTCGTCCGCCAGCTCGGCGCGGAACTTGGGGTGCGCGATCGCGATCAGTCGCTTGGCGCGCTCGCGCAGCGTCTGGCCGCGCAGCTGCGCGACGCCGTATTCGGTCACGATGTAGTTGACGTCGCAGCGGCTGGTGGTGACCGGGCCGCCGGTCGTGATGGTGGTCACGATCTTGGAAACCGACTCGTCCTTCGTGGTCGAGTGCAGCGCGATGATCGAGCGCCCGCCCCTGGACAGGTTGGCGCCGCGCACAAAGTCCATCTGGCCGCCGATGCCCGAGATCTGGCGCAGGCCGATCGCCTCCGCGCAGACTTGGCCCTGCAGGTCGACCTCAACGCACGAGTTGATGGACACCACGTTGTCGTTCTGCGAGATGACCGCCGGGTTGTTGCACACATCGACCGGCAGCATCCTGATCATCGGGTTGTTGTCCACATAGTCATACAGCTTGCGCGTGCCCATCAGGAAGGTGACGCACACCTTGCCCGCGTCGCGCTGCTTGCGGCTGCCGTTGATGACGCCGCTCTCGAGCAGCGGCAGCACGCCGTCCGAGATCATCTCGGTATGCAGGCCGAGATCCTTTTTATCCCCGAGGAACGAGCAGACCGCGTCCGGTAGCGCGCCGATGCCCAGCTGCAGGCAGTCGCCGTCGCGCACGAGGTCGGCAATGTACTTGCCGATCTGCCGGTCCTCCTCCGAGATCTTCGCCGGGGGCGACTCGGGCAGCGGCTCCCACGAGCACAAAAAGCCGTCGATCTCGGAAACATGCACAAAGCTCTCGCCGAAGGTGCGCGGCATGTTCGGATTGACCTCCGCGATCACGGTCTTGGCGGACTTGACCGCCTGCGCGCCGTAGTCGCAGGACAGGCCGAGCGACACATATCCGCGCTCGTCCGGGGGCGAGCAGGTGAACGCGAACACGTCCACCGGCAGCGTGCCGTCCCGGAACATACGCGGCACGTCCGAGAAGAACACGGGCGTGTAGTCCGCGCGGTGCTCCGCGATCGGCTTGCGCGCCGCGCCGCCTACGAACAGCGCGTTGTGGCGGAAATGGCTCTCCATGCCGGGCTGCAGATAGTCGCCCGAGCCGAGGTAGACCATATGCGCCACTTCGACGTTATGGAACTGCTCCGCCATGCGCGCCATCGTGCGCTGGAAGATGATCGGCTCGCCTACCGCGTGGCCGAACACCACGCGGTCGCCGTCGCGGATCACGCTGACCGCCTGTTCGGGCGTCATCGTGTGTTCTTTATAATACTTTCTCCAATCCATTCTTACCCCTCCTGCTTAGAAGGCAGCGCGGTAGATCGCAAGGATATCTTCTTCGGTCAGCTCGACATAGTTGTTGCCCAGCAGGCGCTGCTGCGTCTGGATGACATTGTGCGCGAAGTCCGGCAGTTCCTCCGCTGTCACGCCGTGCGCATGCAGCGGGCCCTTTTCGAGCACGTCGTCCATCAGGCTGTACAGCTTTTCGAGCGCGAACACCGGCTCCACGTCCAGCTCCTTCGCCAACAGCTCTTCCAGCTGGTTGAGCTTGCCGACCGGCTTCTTTTCCTGATATTTGCGCATCACGTCCGCGAACATCAGCTGGTTGGCCTGCCCATGCGGGATGTGGTGCACGCCGCCGAGCGGATACGCCATCGCGTGTACTGCCGCGCAGCCCGCGTGGCCGAACGCGATGCCTGCAAAGTTAGATGCGCGCAGGAAATCCAGCGCGTGCTTCTTCCAGCCGTCCCTGCTGCCGGACGCGACCGCGTCCTTCCAGCCGCGCAGGATGAGCTGCAGCGCTTTCTCCGAGAACAGCTCGCTGATCGGGCACGCGTTCGGGCTGAGGTAGCTCTCCACCGCGTGCACCATCGCGTCGATCGACGAGGTCGCAAACACCGGATACGGCAGGCTCGCCAGCATCGCCGGCACCAGCGCCGCCTCGTCTGCGAACATCGCGGGCGACACCAGACCGACCTTGACGCCCCTGGTCGTGCGGTTGATGATCGAAATGTTGGTCACTTCGCTGCCCGTGCCGCAGGTCGTGGGCACGATGATGAGCTTGTGCTCCTTCTGGAGCGACGCCATGCGGTCGTACAGGTCGTCTACCCTGTCCTCCGGCCGCGCCACGGTCAGGACCTTCGCGATGTCGATGACCGTGCCGCCGCCGACCGCGACGATGCGGTCATAGTC
>USLE01000254.1 GCA_900555465.1 uncultured Butyricicoccus sp. | reverse complement strand
GGTTTAGCCCAGTCGGACAGGCCGCTGTCATCGACAAAATCCGTATGGACGGTCGGCTCGAGCGGCAGTTCCGCCGCGGCAGATGCCATTGCAATGAATTCGCTTCGCGTCACAGACTGCGCCGGATGGAAGAAGTACACCCCGCCGATATTTTCTCCTGTCATAATCCCTTGTTCGGCGAGACAGATCGCGGCATAATGCGCAGGGTTGCCGGACATATCCGCGTAGGTCAGCCCGGCCTTGTTTTTGGTGACGCGGATGGTGATGGAAGCGGGTTGTGCCGTGTTCCCGTCCGCGTCTACCGCAGTAAAGGAAAAGCGGTCTTTGCCGGTTTTGGAGCCGGGGGAGTAGGTAAGCGTACTCCCTTCGATCTTTGCCATCCCGAGGCGCGGCTGCTCGGTCAGCTGATACAGGACAATGTCGTTTTCCGCATCGGACGCATGCAGCGTCAGCTCGATCGGGATCTCGACACAGGTTTCGGCCTCCGCTGCCTGCGCGACCGGCGCGCCGCCTGCTGCCTGCGCCTCGGTCAGGCTGGCGGCCACTGCGGCGCCGACAAACAGCAGTGTGACCGGAAGCAGGAGCACCGCGGCAAGCAGTTTTTTATCCTTCAAAATACAAACACCCCTTTCAAAAGGTTCCGTGTCAGCCAGTATGCCCCAGAAAAGGCGGCTTTATGCCTAAAATTTGCCTTGCATTACAGCAGGTTTCGGAGACCTTGCCGAAAGGAGGAAAATCCCGCGAAAACGCTTGCCGAAAACGCGCAGATATGGCATAATTTAATCAGGAATGTATGGAATCGAGAAAGGAGATCAATCATGGAGAACCATCAGCTCGTTTTGGTGCTCGACTTCGGCGGTCAGTATAACCAGCTGATTGCGCGGCGTGTCCGCGAGCATAATGTATACTGCGAGGTCAAGCCCTATAAGACCCCGATCGATGAGATCCGCGCGATGGACCCGATCGGCATCATCTTTACCGGCGGGCCGAACAGCGTTTATGATGAGAAGTCGCCCAAGTGCGACCCGAAGCTGTTCGAGCTGGGTATCCCGGTGCTGGGCATCTGCTATGGCTGCCAGCTCATGGCGCATACACTGGGCGGCCTTGTCACCGCAGCGCAGGAGGATACGGCGCGCGAATACGGCAAGACCGAGACGTTCTATAACACGGACTGCAAGCTGTTCAAGGGCCTGCCGGCGCAGGGCATTTCGTGGATGAGTCACGGCGACTATATGGCTAAGGTGCCGGAGGGCTTTGAACTGGTGGCGCACACCGAGATGTGCCCGACCGCGGCGATCGCAGACGAAGCGCGCGGCTTTTACGGCGTGCAGTACCATCCGGAAGTAAACCACACGGAAAACGGTACGCTGATGCTCAAGAACTTCCTCTATGAGGTCTGCGGCGCCAAGGGCGACTGGACGATGGAGGATTACAAGAACACCTCGATCAATGCGATCCGCAACAAGGTCGGCGACGGCAAGGTGCTGCTGGCGCTGTCCGGCGGCGTGGATTCCTCTGTCGCGGCGGCGCTGCTGGCGGAGGCAGTCGGCAAGCAGCTGACCTGCGTGTTCGTTGACCACGGCCTGATGCGCAAGGACGAGGGCGACGAGGTCGAGGCCGCATTCGCCAAGTGGGATATCAACTTCATCCGCGTGGATGCGGAAGCGCGCTTCCTCGGCAAGCTGGCCGGTGTCAGCGACCCGGAAACCAAGCGCAAGATCATCGGCGAAGAGTTCATCCGCGTCTTTGAAGAGGAAGGCAAGAAGATCGGCAAGGTCGATTATCTGGTGCAGGGCACGATCTATCCGGACGTAATCGAGTCCGGCGCGGGTGACGCGGCGGTCATCAAGAGCCACCATAACGTCGGCGGTCTGCCGGATTTCGTGGACTTCAAGGAGATCATCGAGCCGCTGCGTCTGCTGTTTAAGGACGAGGTGCGCCAGCTCGGCCGTGAGCTTGGCCTGCCGGAGTATCTGGTCATGCGCCAGCCGTTCCCGGGCCCGGGTCTCGCGATCCGCGTGATCGGCGACATCACCAAGGAAAAACTGGACATCCTGCGCGAGGCGGACTTCATCTTCCGCGATGAGATCGCAAAGGCCGGCCTGGAATACACCATGAACCAGTATTTTGCGGTGCTGACCAATATGCGCTCGGTCGGCGTCATGGGCGACGGCCGCACCTATGACTATACGCTCGCGCTGCGTTCGGTGACCACCACCGACTTTATGACCGCGGACTGGGCGCGCATCCCGTATGATGTGCTGGATCGTATTTCGGTGCGCATCGTCAATGAGGTAAAACACATTAATCGCATTGTGTATGATATTACGTCCAAGCCGCCGGCAACGATCGAGTGGGAATAATTTCAGAGGCCCGGAAAAGCCTGATTTTACTGGGTTTTTGAGGGGTTAAGGCCTTTCGTGGCAACGATTTGGCAACACTTTTTCATTATTCATAAAAAGAGAGCTAACTGATTTTGATTAGTCAGTTAGCTCTCTTTTTCTTTTTATTATTATTTTATGCAACAAACGGCCTCTCCCGTGGCCTACAAGTGAGAGAATCAAAAGAGGTCCTGGGGCGGCACCTTCACATAGTTCTGGGTCTTGTCAAACTCCGGGTAGTGGTAGCGCCACTTGTCATAGTCCTCTTTGGAGATTTCGCCAGCCTCCAACATGGCGGCGGCCTGCTGCCAGGAACAGAGCATCTCATGCAGCCGGGCGGCGTCCTTGTTCTTCTGCACATCAACCTTCAAGCAGACTTCTCCATCTATCTCGCTGATCTTGAACCCGTAGTTATCCTCCAGGGTAAACAGGGTGTGCATGAGCCCCACATAGGAGTCTATGTCCGGGACGGAGAGGGCATGGGGAGAGACATCCAGTACCTGGGCTAAGGCAGCAGTCAGATCCGCTTTGGGGGTTCTTGATCCTGTTTCGTACTGTGCCAGGCGCACATCGGCAGACTTCTCCGGGAAGCCCAGCGCCATACCGAGATATTTCTGTGTCATCCCCCGCAGGAGACGGAAAAAGTGAATCCGTTCGCCAATCGCCATATCATCCACTCCAATCGTTGCTTGTCCTTAGGAAAAGCGTAGCAGAAATGCTTAGTAAAGTCAAGAGAGTCCTAAACAATTTTATTTAATTTATTTTGCGCACTCCGATTGACACAAGCTATTTTGCTTAGTATAATGACGATAGACTAAGCATAATAGCTT
>USLE01000253.1 GCA_900555465.1 uncultured Butyricicoccus sp. | reverse complement strand
GTGCTTAACATGTGGCAGAAAGCCAAGGACTTTAACACCCGCGCGGGTACGATCATCCTGCTGATGAGCGTGATCATCTGGGTGCTGCAGAACTTCACACCCACACTCGCTGTCGCGCAGGACGCGGGCGAAAGCATCCTCGGCGTGATCGGCACGGCGATCGCCCCGGTCTTTGCGCCGCTCGGCTTTGGCGCATGGCAGGAATCGGTCGCGCTGCTGACCGGCCTTGCGGCAAAGGAGGCTGTGGTCTCCACGATGAGCGTGCTGTATGGCGTCGGCGGCGGGGCGGAGCTGACCCAGCTGCTGGGGGGCGTGTTTACGCCGCTGTCCGGCTACTGCTTCCTTGTGTTCACGCTGCTGTACATGCCGTGCATGTCCGCGTTTGCGACCATCAAGCGCGAGATGGGCGGCTGGCGCTGGGCGTTCGGCGCGGCGGCGTTCCAGACCGCGCTGGCGTATCTGGCTGCACTCGTGATCTATCAGGTCGGGAGCCTGATCCTGTAACAGAAATGACAGGGCTGTGCCGTTTGGCGCGGCCCTGTTTTTGTCTGATTTGTGGGATGACACAGCGGGGGAAGGGTGTTATACTACTTTTTGGATGAAATAAAGGGGAGGATGGGCGCAATGCCAATCAAACTGATCGCCGCCGACATGGACGGCACGCTGCTGGACAGCCAAAAACGGCTCCCGGAGGGGCTGTTCCCGCTCATTCATGCGCTGTGGGCGCGCGGGGTGCGCTTCGCGCCGGCCTCGGGGCGGCAGTACTACACGCTGTACGGGCAGTTCGGCGAGATCGCGGACGAGCTGGTGTTCATCAGCGAAAACGGCGCGATGGTGTGCGATGGGCAGCAGGTGCTGTCCTTTGCGGCCATGCCGCCCGAGCTGGTCTGCCGCGCGGTGGAGATCGTGCGCACGCTGCCCGGCGTGCACGCGGTTGTGTCCACGCGGGACGGCGGCGTATATGAGGATGAGGACGATCCGGCGTTCCTCCGGAACATGGCGCACTACTGCGTGCGGCGCACCTGCGTGCCCGACCTGCTGGAATTCGTCCGGCACGAGCCGGTGTGCAAGATCGCGGTGTTCTGCGAGGGGATCGCGGAGCAGGTGCTGCCGCAGGCGTTTGAACCGCTCGCGCAGACCACGCAGATCGTCCTGTCCGGCGCGGACTGGGTGGACCTGATGCGCCCGGATGTGAACAAGGGGCTGGCGATCGGCGCGCTGCGCAGCCGCATGGGCATCACGGCGGACGAGTGCATGGCGTTCGGGGACTATTTGAACGACCGCGAGCTGCTGCGCTCGGTCGGGGCGTCCTATGCAATGGCGAATGCGCACCCGGCGCTCAAGGCGGAGGCGAAATATATCTGCCCCTCGAACGATGAGGACGGCGTGTGCCGCACCATCCGGCAGGTTTTCGGTATTGACAAACCGTGACCGTGCCGATACAATAGAGAACAGAAAAAGCAGAGTAGACTTTGGCGCGTTAAGTGCCGCCGAGACGGGGAGTTGTTCGGCGGACGAAAGGGAGCGTTTCCCCTGCGGTGCCGTGGTCGCATCCCGCTGCTGCAACTGTTTAGGCATCTCCTAAATCGCTGTGGCAACAGATGAATTTTTTGAGGAGGTGTCTTTTTCTATGTCCAAAACTCCTAATATCTTTGTCCGCTCCCTGCGGGAGCTCAAAAGCACGCGCTGCCTGGCGCTGACCGCGCTCCTGATCGCAGCGAACCTCGCCCTTGACCTGATGGGGCTCGAGCTCCGGCTGCCGCCCGACCTGAAGATCGGGTTCGGCTTCCTGACCAATGCGTCGGTCGGCATGCTGTTCGGCCCCGCGGTCGCGATGATGGCGGGTGTGTGCACCGACCTGCTGGGCTATTTTATCGGCGGCGGGTTCACAATGGGCGGCTATTTCCCGGGCTATACGCTCACGGCGGTCACAGCCGGGCTGTTCTGGGGCCTGTGGCTGTACCCGCGCAGGGTGTCGGTCTGGCGTGCGATCGGCGCAAAGACGTGTATCAACGTGTTCTGCAACATCGGGCTGAACACCCTTTGGCTGACCCTGACGGGCGGCAAGGCGATGGCTGCGCTGCTCGCGATCCGCGTGCCCAAAAACCTCATCCTGCTGCCGATCGAGATCGTGCTGCTGTATTTCGGCATGAAGGTCGTCCAGCGGCTGTATGCTGCGCTGCCCGGCGTCCCCGGCGGGGAGTGCGCGGCAGGGGAAAAGACCATGTAACGGAGGATTTTCGCCGTCCGGCGCTGCCGGACGGCTTTTTTATGCCTCGGCAGGTTGTTTTTGTTAAGATTTCCGATTTTCCCTATGCAAACGCGCGATTTTTTGGTATACTATATACGATTGGAGAAGAACGGCTTTACCCGTTCGCTGAAAGGGAGTGACCGCTTTATGAAATTGACAAAAGAGAGCATCAAGCATAATGCGTCCTGGAAGGGATACCGCCTGCCGCAGTACGATATCGACGCGGTGCGCGAGAATACACGCAAGGCGCCGGCGTGGCTGCATTTCGGCGCAGGCAACCTGTTCCGGGCTTTTCCCGCTGTGCTGGCGCAGCGTATGCTGACCGCCGGGCTGGCGGATACCGGCGTGATCTGCTGCGACGGATATGACGAAGAACTGATCGACCGCTGCTACCGCGCGTGCGATCATCTTTCCCTTGTGGTGACGCTGTATTCCAACGGCACGATCAACAAGGAGGTCGTCGCCTCGGTGACCGAGAGCCTCAAGCTGAGCGAGGACATGGCGCGCCTGACCGAGATCTTCCTTGCGCCGTCGCTTCAGATGGTGAGCTTTACGCTGACCGAAAAAGGCTATGTCATCCAGGACGACCGGCACGAGTTCCTGCCGTCCTACGCCCATGATCAGGAAAACGGCCCGGAGGGCTGCCTGTCCTTCTTCGGCAAGCTGGCAAGCCTGAGCCTCGCGCGCTGCCGCGCAGGGCTGCCGCCGCTGGCGCTCGTTTCGCTCGACAACTGCTCGGATAACGGCACCCGTCTGGAGCGCGCGATGCGCTATATGGCGCGCGCCTGGCAGGAAAAGGGCTTTATTTCCGAGGACGAGTATTTCTACCTCATCAAGAAGAACACCTATCCGCTGTCCATGATCGACAAGATCACCCCGCACCCGGACGACCGCATTGCAGAAAAGCTAGAGGCGGACGGCCTGGAGAACGCGCGCCCGTTCGTGACCGCGAAGGGCACCTATGCCTCCATCTACGTC
>USLE01000252.1 GCA_900555465.1 uncultured Butyricicoccus sp. | reverse complement strand
GAACAGATGACGCTGCGCGCGGTGCGCGCGCTCGAGAAATGCGACTGTGTGGCGGGCTACGGCCTGTACCTTGACCTGATCGAAAACCTGATCGAGGGCAAGGAGCGCGTGCAGACCGGCATGACAAAAGAGGTCGACCGCTGCACCGCGGCGCGCGACCTCGCAAAGCAGGGCAAGACGGTCGCGGTCGTCTCGTCCGGCGACGCGGGCGTGTACGGTATGGCGGGCCTGCTGCTCGAGGTATGCGAAAACGACCCGGAGATCGAGGTCGAGGTCATCCCCGGCATCACGGCGGCCTGCTCAGGCGGCGCGGTGCTCGGCTCGCCCATGACGTGCGACTTTGCGTGCGTGTCGCTCTCCGACCTGCTCACCCCGTGGGAGGTCATCGAGCAGCGCCTGCGCGGCGCAGCGCAGGGCGATTTCTGCATCGCGCTCTATAACCCGGCGAGCAAGAAACGCACCGACCATCTGCGGCGCGCGTGCGATATTCTGCTCGAAGTACAGCCGCCCGAAACCGTGTGCGGCCTCGTGCGCAACATCGGCCGCGAGGGCGAGGAATACACCCTGACCACGCTCGGCGAATTGCGCGACACCACGGTCGATATGCTGACCACGGTGTTTGTCGGCAACAGCCGCACGCGCGTGGTGAACGGCCGCATGGTCACGCCGCGGGGGTACCGCGGCGTATGAAGCTGGTCGTTTTTTCCGGCACGAGCGAGGGGCACGCGCTGTGCCGCTTCCTGTCCGCGCGCGGCGCGCGGGCGGACGTCTACGTTGCGACCGAATACGGCGCAGCGGTCATGGAGCCGATGGACGGCGTCACCGTGCACGAGGGGCGGCTGGACACGGCGGAGATCGCCGCCCGGCTGGACGCGGACACGCTGCTGGTCGATGCGACCCATCCCTATGCCGCGGCGGTGACCGACAACCTGCGCGCGGCCTGCGCCCAGACCGGCGCGCAGTACGAGCGCCTGCTCCGCCCCGCGACAGGGAGCGACGGCTGCGAGACCGTGCCGGATACGGCGGCTGCGGTCGCGTGGCTGAACGCGCACCCGGGCAAGGCGCTGCTGACCACCGGCAGCAAGGAGCTGGATGCGTACACGGCGGTCGAAAACTGGCGCGAGCGGCTGTATCCGCGCGTGCTCGCGACCGCGTCCGTGCTGCAAAAATGCGAGGCGCTCGGCTTTGCGGGCTCGCATATCATCGCCATGCAGGGGCCGTTTTCGCATGAGATGAACGCGGCGCTCCTGCGCCAGACGGGCGCGGATATTCTGGTCACCAAGGACACGGGCGCGTCCGGCGGGTTTGCGGAAAAGCTGTCCGCCGCGCGCGAGGTGGGGGCGACCGTGCTGGTCATCGCGCGGCCGCGCGCGGAGACCGGGCGCACGCTCGAAGAGATGCAGGCGTATCTCGCGGACAAGTTCGGGCTGGCCGAACTCGGTGCGGCGCAGGCGGAAGCCCTGCCGCGCTTTCCGCTGTTCGTGTCGCTCGCGGGCAAAAAATGCGTAGTAGTCGGCGCGGGCAAGATCGCCGCGCGGCGCATCGGGGTGCTGCGGCGCTTCGGTGCGGAGGTGGTTGTCGTCGCGCCGGAGGATAAGGCAGGCGTCGGTCTGACCCACTGCCGCGGCTACGAGAAAAGCGATCTTTCGGGGGCTTTTCTGGCAGTCGCGGCGACAAATGACCGCGCGGTCAACCACCGCATCGCGCAGGACTGTGCAGCGCTGGGCATCCCGTGCAGCGTGGCCGACTGCGCGGCGGAATCCACCTTTTTCTTCCCCGCCGTGTGCGAGGGCGGGGGGCTGACCGCAGGCGTGGTGTCGCGCGGCGCGGCGCACGGCAAAACCGCCGCCGCGGCAAAGCGCATCCGCGCGGTATTGGAGGAAATGCAATGATCAAAGTAGGAAGCCGGGACAGTAAGCTCGCTGTCGTGCAGGCCGAGGAGGTCTGCCGCGCGCTTGGGGACTGCGAGCTCATCACCATGAAAACGCTCGGCGACATGATTCTGGATAAAACGCTCGATCAGGTGGGCGGCAAGGGGCTGTTCGTCAAGGAGCTGGACCGCGCGCTGGCTGACCGGCGGGTCGACCTGACTGTGCACAGCTTGAAGGACGTGCCGATGGAGCAGCCGGAGGGGCTGCCGCTCGTCGCTTATACCAAGCGGGAGGACGCGCGCGACGCGCTCGTGCTGCCGCAGAGCGGCGCGTGGGATAAAAGTAAGCCCATCGGCTGTTCGTCCGCCCGGCGGCGGGTGCAGCTCGCGGCGCTGTTTCCGGAGATCGAGGTCAAACCCGTGCGCGGCAACGTGCTCACGCGGTTGGACAAGCTCGACCGCGGGGAGTACGGCGCGCTCGTGCTCGCGGCGGCGGGGCTGCACCGTCTGGGGCTGGAAGGCCGCATCACCCGGTATTTCTCACCGGACGAGATCATTCCCGCGGCGGGGCAGGCGATTCTCGCCGTGCAGGGCCGCGAAGGCGAGCTGGCTAAGGAGGTCAAAAAGCTGGACGACGCGGACGCGCACGACTGCGCGACCGCCGAGCGGTCGTTCGTCAGGACGCTCGGCGGCGGGTGCTTTGCGCCGGTCGCGGCCTATGCCGAGACCGAGGGGGACTATATCCATCTGCGCGGGCTGTACGTCACCGAGGACGAAAGCCGGTCCGCGCGCGGCGCGGTCACCGGGCCGCGGAGCGAGGCGGCGTCGCTCGGGCGCACGCTCGCCTTGCAGCTGCAAAAACAGGCGGAGGGAACGTTATGACAGGAAAAGTAACGCTGGTCGGCGCCGGCCCGGGCGGGCGCGAGCTGCTGACGCTCGCGGGCGCGGCAGCGATCGAAAAAGCGGACGCGGTCGTGTTCGACCGGCTGGTGAACGAGGACATCCTCGGCCTGATCCCGGAAACGGCCGAGCGCGTGAATGTCGGCAAGGAGAACAACCACCATCCCGTGCCGCAGGATCAGATCAACGAAATTCTGGTGCGGCTGGCGAAGGAGGGTAAAAACGTCGTGCGGCTCAAGGGCGGCGACTGCTACCTGTTCGGCCGCGGCGGCGAGGAGTGCGAATACCTGCTGGAAAACGGCGTGCCGTTTCAGGTCATCCCGGGCGTGACGAGCGCACTCGCGGCGCCTGCGTTCGCGGGTATCCCGGTGACGCACCGCGACTTCTGCTCGTCCGTACACATCATCACCGCGCACGCCCGCGCGGGCAAGCCGCTTCAGATCGACTTTGACAGTCTGGTG
>USLE01000251.1 GCA_900555465.1 uncultured Butyricicoccus sp. | reverse complement strand
GCCTGCCCGAACTGACCCGGGCGGTGCGCCGCGTGCTGGAACAGGGCGCGCCCGCCCGCACCGCCGCCATCCGCTATCCGGATGGGATCGAAAACGCCATCCAGCGCTCCGGTCTGCCGCGCGCGGCGGCGCTGGACGCACTGGTGCAGAGTCCGCCGCCCGGCCTGACCGCCGAGCAGCTGGACGACCAGATCACCGCCGCTGCGGCCCTGCGCGCCGAGGAGATCGCGCTTTGCTGCGTGCAGGTGCCGGAAGCCGCCTGCGAACGCGACCGCCGGATCGACCGCATCCTGCTCAGCCGCCGCTGGGGCGTGCCGCTCATGCTGCTCCTGCTCGCCGCCGTGTTTTACATCACCCTGTCCGGCGCAAATGTGCCGAGCGCTTGGCTGAGCGAGCACCTGCTCGGCCTGACAGAACCGCTCGCCGCCGCGCTGTCCGCGCTCGGCCTGCCGCCGTTTGCCGTCTCGCTGCTCACGGACGGCCTGTGGCGCGTGCTGGCGACCGTCGTATCCGTCATGCTGCCGCCGATGGCCATCTTTTTCCCGCTGTTCACCCTGCTCGAGGACGCGGGCTATCTGCCCCGGGTCGCTTTCCAGCTCGACCACGCCTTCCAGCGCGCGCACGCCTGCGGCAAGCAAAGCCTGACCATGTGCATGGGGTTTGGATGCAACGCCTGCGGCGTCACCGGCTGCCGCATCATCGACTCGCCCCGCGAGCGGCTGATCGCCATGCTCACCAATACGTTCGCGCCGTGCAACGGGCGTTTCCCGCTGCTGATCTTCCTGTGCTCCGCCTTTTTCGCGGGCAACGCCGCGGGCGGCGCACTGCTGCTGACCGCGGTGGTCGCCGGCAGCGTGGCTTTGACGCTGGCGGCCTCGCGCCTGCTGTCCGCGACCGTGCTCAAAGGCGTGCCGTCCTCGTTTGTGCTCGAGCTGCCGCCCTACCGCGCGCCGCAGGTCGGCAAGGTCATCGTGCGCAGCCTGCTCGACCGCACGCTGTTCGTACTGGGCCGCGCGGCGGCAGTGGCCGCGCCCGCGGGTATGCTGATCTGGCTGCTCGCCAATATCACCATCGGGGAGGCGTCGATCTTCTCCCACCTGACCGCGCTGCTCGACCCATTCGCCCGGCTGTTCGGTCTGGACGGTGTTATCCTGCTCGCCTTTCTCCTCGGCTTCCCGGCGAACGAGCTGGTGATGCCGCTGATGATGATGGGCTATCTGGCCGCCGGTACGCTGGCAGACGTGACCGACCTCGCCTCGTTTCACGCCCTGCTGCTGTCGAACGGCTGGACGGCCTGCACCGCGCTGTGCACGCTGGTATTCACCATCGCGCACTGGCCCTGCTCGACCACCTGCCTGACCATCTGGAGGGAGACGCACAGCGTCAGGTGGACGCTGGCCGCTGTCCTCCTGCCTGCCGCGTGCGGGCTGGCACTCTGCTTTGTCATCCATGCGGTATGCTGCCTGCTGGGAATCGCCTGACCCCGGCAGGCCGTCCCGCATTGACGCGCCGCCCGCCCCGTGCTATCATAAGCGCACAGGAGTTGATACTATGCGCAAACACACAAAACAGCGTCTTTTGGCCGCGGTCTGCATCCTGCTCGGCGTGCTGCTGGGCGCGGGCGGCATCTGGGTCGGCGACACGGACGACGCTCCCGGCGCGGCCTTTCTCGGGCTGGTGCTGATGGCAGCGCTGTTCCTATACAGCTGCCGCCTCCTGCGCCGCCCGCGCAAAAAGTATTATCCCCTTTTACAAGCGCACCGCACCATTCCTTCGCAGATCTCGAGGAATCCCCACTCGTAAAATTTTTTAAAAAAATGATTGACACACCGCACAGTTTATGGTATTCTAATTAGGCAGTCGAAACTGCGGTATGCGCCAGTAGCTCAGCTGGATAGAGTGTTTGGCTACGAACCAAAAGGTCGGGGGTTCGAATCCCTTCTGGCGTACCAGAAAAAGCCGTTATTCTGAAAAGAATAACGGCTTTTTCTTAACTTTTTGACTGCTTTCAAAATTGCTGAAACAATTTACCGTCCATTTTACTGTCCATGCGGACGGTAAAAAAAAAGCGTGCTTTTCCAGTCAGAAAAGCACGCTTTACTTTTTACCTTAACTGCCCTTGCGGCGCAAAATGACATCCGCCAGGCATTCGCTGGCTTTCGTCCGCTCTTCCTCAATGATATGCGCATAGATGTTATCTGTGGTGCTGACCTGACTATGGCCAAGCATTTTCGCAACGGTTACTACATCGATACCATTGGCAATCAGAACAGATGCCGCAGTATGGCGGAATGCGTGGGGGTTGATATGTGGTAAGCCGTGCCGCGTGCTGAATTTGTTCAGCCAGGAACCAATGCTGCCGGGATGCATGGGCAATCCGTTATCCTGGGTGAACACAAATCCGGTATCCTGCCATCGGTCGCCGTTGATTAGGCGGAGCCGGTTCTGCTCAGCACGGAATTTATGTAACAGCTGGAGTGTTTCATCGGCAAGCGGGATATAGCGGACATTTCCGGTCTTGGTGGTATCTTCGTACAGACCGCGTTCCTTGGAGTACAGAAGATTGGTGTCTATTTTAATCCGGCGGTTTTCCCAATCGATTTTCTCCCACTTGAGTCCCATGATCTCACCGCGCCGGCAGCCTGTGACGATCAGCAAATGGGTGATCATTCGCCATTTAAGCGGTTCGCTTTCCAGCGCGTCCAAAATAGCCGCTACCTCATCCGGCTGAAAGTAATTAACCTCTTTGCGCACGACTTTGGGCGGCGTGGCCTTGGAAGCCGCATTATATGGCACGATCATTTCCCGTTCGGCCTGCGCCAATACTACGCGGATAAAACGATGGTATTCCTTGATGGTTTTGTTGGAAAGCGGCTCCAGACGAACACTGCCTTTGAAGAGTTTCTCCAGCTTTTCATGCAGCGCTTCAGCGATCCGTTCGGCACAATCGATCTGGATTGCCTGTCCACGGCAAGCTGTCGTGACAGTGGTTGGAGATACATGTGCCTGCCGCGCCAAGGCACTGCGCGAGATGCTATGCTCTTGCAAATAGCTGCCCAAGTCGATGCGGGTTGTAATGCGCTGGCGCTGCGACCGGACGCCTTTTTCCATCAGCGCTTTATAGAAATTATTCAAATGATGTGGGCGGATCTCTGTCAATTTCATATACCCGATTGCAGGCACAATCCGTTTCATCAGATGCCGGTATAATCGAATTGTGCTGTGTTTTACGC
>USLE01000250.1 GCA_900555465.1 uncultured Butyricicoccus sp. | reverse complement strand
CCGTAGCGCATCGCCTGCTGCACGGTGATGCGCTACGGCGTGGCGCGCGGCCTGTTCTCCAACGAGGCCGGCATGGGCTCCACCCCGCACGCGCACGCGCTGGCCAAGGTGGAAAAGCCGCAGGATCAGGGCGAGATCGCCATTGTATCCGTATTTATCGACACCTTTATCGTGCTGACGCTCACCGCGATGGTCATCCTGACCTCGGGCCAGCTTCAGGCGGGCGTACCCGGCGGCCTGCAGGGCACTGAGCTGGCGCAGGCGGCGTTCAACACCACAATGGGCTCGTTCGGCAATATCTTTGTCGCGATCTGCATGCTGTTCTTCGCGTTCTCGACCATCATCGGCTGGTACTTCTTCGGTGAGACCAACGTCAAGGCGCTGTTCGGCAAGAAGGCGACCAAGGTCTACGCGGCGATCGTCGTCGTGTGCATCGTGATCGGCTCGGCGCTCAAGGTCGATCTGGTCTGGAACCTGTCCGACCTGTTCAACGCACTGATGGTATTCCCCAACCTGATCGCGCTGATTTTCCTGTCCGGCATTGTCGCCCGGGCGTCGCGCGGCGAGGATATCATGAAGAAATAACGGATTCCCACAAGGCGCGCCGTTTGGCGCGCCTTGTTTTTCCCTGTATTTACATCTGCGCGGGGAATGCTATAATAGATCTATCAAAAGGAAGGAGAGAGCAAATATGCAGAAACTGCGGGGGAGGGACCTGCTTCTGGTGGGTTTCACCTTGTTCTCCATGTTTTTCGGGGCGGGCAATCTGATCTTCCCGCCCTTTCTCGGGGCGCAGGCGGGCGCGAATACCTGGCTGGCGTTCCTCGGCCTTGCGGTGAGCGCGATCGGTTTGCCGGTGCTCGGCGTGGTCGCGGTTGCGCGGTCGGGCGGCCTGCCCGCGCTCGCCTCGCGGGTGCATCCGCGCTTTGCGGCGGTGTTTACGCTGCTGTGCTACCTGTCCATCGGCCCGTGCCTCGCCATCCCGCGCACGGCGAGCACCTCGTTTGAGATGCTCGTGCCGCTCGTCGGCGGCGGGGCGGCGAAGCAGTTTGTCTATTCGGTGCTGTTTTTCGCCGTGGCCTTTCTCGTGGCGCTGAAACCGGAAAAGCTGACCGACCGCCTGGGCAGGATCCTCTGCCCGGCGCTGATCGTCCTGATCGTGGTGCTGTTTGCGGGCTGCCTGATCCACCCGGTAGCGGCGCATTACGGCGCGCCGGGCGGGGGCTATGCGGCGCAGCCCGTGGCGCAGGGCCTGCTGACCGGCTATCAGACGATGGACACGCTTGCGGCGCTCAACTTCGGCGCGGTCATCGCGCTCAACATCCGCGCCAGAGGCGTGGATGACGACAAGCAGGTCGTGCGCGGCACGGTGCGCTCGGGCTGGATCGCGGGCGCGGTGCTGCTCACGATATATGCCATGCTGGCGCACGCGGGTGCGCTGTCGGGCGCTGCCTTCCCGGGCGGCGAGACCGGTGCGGATACGCTGACCAGCCTCGCGAATGCGCTGTTCGGCCGGCCCGGGCAGGTGCTGCTCGCGGCGATCTTCCTGATCGCGTGCCTCAATACCTGCATCGGCCTGATCTCGTGCGTGAGCGAGTACTTCCACGGGCTGTTCCCGCGCATTCCCTATGTGGGCTTTGCGGCGTTTTTCGCGCTGGCGAGCATGGTTGTGTCCAACATCGGGCTGGCGGGCATCATCTCGCTGTCCACGCCCGTGCTGAACGCCATCTATCCTGCGGCGATCGTGCTGATCGCGCTGTCCTTTGTGCCGCGGCTGGAGACATACCGCTGGGTGTACCCGATGGCAGTGGGCTTTACCTGCGTGCAGAGCGTGGTCGCTGCGCTCGCGCAGAGCGGGCTGCGCATCCCGGTTGTCGCCGCGCTGCTGGAAAAGCTGCCGCTTGCCGCGCTCGGCTTCGGCTGGATCGCACCCGCCCTTGCGGGGCTGGCGGTCGGGCTGTTCCTGTCCCGCCGGACGCAAAAGCTGGAAAAGGCAAAATAAACGGCAACCCGCCGGACGGAAAAACCGTCCGGCGGGTTTTTGCTGCTTTTTTCCGCAGCACGATGCAGTATGCATCCGTCAAAGCCGGAAATACCCTCATGTATCCGATCGGGCGCGGTGGGATTCCCGGGGAAATACCTCATACGGCGGAGGCGCGCCCCAAAAGGCACAAAAAAACCGGCACGGCCAAAATGCCGTGCCGGTGCTCCCGGACGGGGGAGGTATAGACCCGCCCGTGGGAAGGATTTACTTTTTCTTGACCGCGCCGTCCTTGATGATGTCCCAGTTCTTGCGCAGATAGTCGTAGCCCGAGTAGATGGTCACGAGCGTCACGACCCAGCCGACAAAGTACACGAACGTCGGATATCCGGCCGTCCCGCTGACAAACATCAACGTGCTGGTACTGCTAAAGTTTCCGTCAGAAAACGCCGCGGCCATCGAGTCGACTGCGCCGCTGCCGACCGCGCCGATGACGATATAGTACAGATAGATCGCGATGATGCCGCCGATCTGCACGCAGGTCTTGACCTTGCCCGTCCACGTTGCGGCGAGCACACGGCCCTTGTTGGCCGCGACCACGCGCAGCGAGGTGATGATGAGCTCGCGCGCGATGATGACGCACACCATCCAGCCCGCCATCGCGTTCTGTTCGACGAACAGCACGAGCGCCGAGGTCACGAGCAGCTTGTCCGCGAGCGGGTCGACGAACTTGCCGAAGTCAGTCACCTGGTTGTACTTGCGGGCAACGTAGCCGTCGAGAAAGTCGGTGAACGACGCCACGCAGAACAGAATGAGCGCGATGATGGTATTGGTCGGGAAATTCACAATAGCGCGCTCAAAATCGCCTGACAGCATGGGCTGCGAGGCAAAATAGATGAAAAACGGGATCATGCAGATGCGGGTCAGCGTGATCTTGTTTGCGGTGGTCACTTTTTACTCCCCCTTTTGTTGTACGCCGAGCAGGTCGGGGCCGAGGCTTTCGGTGATGAGCACGGGAACGAATTCGCCCGCCTGCGGCGTATCGTCGCTTTCAAAATACACATGGCCGTCCACCTCGACCGAGTCGGCATAGGTGCGGCCGAACCAGAGCTGCTGCTCGTCGTCAAAGCCCTCGCAGAGCACGTCCATCGTTTCGCCGTGGCGCGATGTGTTGTAGTCGTCGAGTACGCCCGACTGCAGCTCCTCGACGATCAGGCGGCGGTTGGCTTTTACTTCCGCGTCGATCTGATCCGGC
>USLE01000249.1 GCA_900555465.1 uncultured Butyricicoccus sp. | reverse complement strand
GTATAGGTCAGGTCGGTGGGCGCCGCCGCCGGGCCGTAGGATGCGTCCGCACCGGCGACCGAGAAGGCGGTCGATGCGCCCGGCATGACATAGCGGTAGGTCGGGGTGAGCACCGCATGGGCGGTAACGCCGTCAGACGCGACATTGTTGATAAAGAAAATGTAGTTCGCGCATGCGCGCTGCGAGCCGTCCGACGGGCTGGAGATCAGGGAGACATCGGACTGGCCGGGCTGGCGCAGCGCCATAGCGGAGGAGCCGCCGCCGTCCAGACAGATTGCGCGGACGCAGCCGAGGCCGAGCAGCTCCTGCCCGAGCTGGGCGGCGGTCAGTCCGGCGCTCGAGGACTGGTTGCCGTCGATCTCATACAGGACGACCGTGCCGTCCGCCTTGACGCCGATCGCGCTGCGCGCGCGGTTGGACGAGCCGCCGTCAATGCCGGAGGTGGTGACCGTGCTGTTGTCGATCAGCAGCTTGCCGCCGACCGCATATTCCACCTCCGACCAGTTGCTGTCGCTTGCGCGCACGGAGAGCGTGACCTCTTCGCCGACCTGGAAATCCGTCCAGGAGGGGACGTTCGCGCCGTCCGACTTGGTCAGCACCATCTGGTTTTCCCCGATGGCAAACGAGCTGTTACCCGTGCCCTTGCTGACGACTTTCAGCTTGACCGAGCCGTTGACCGTGACCGGGATGCTGTCCACGCGCTCGAGGACAATATAAGTGCCGTTTGCGGAGAAATGCGTCGCGTCGTCATAGTTGCGGTCGAGCAGGTAAGCGCCCGCTGTGGTGCGTGTCTTGTTGAAATAGGAGACCGTAACCGTGCCGCTCTGTCCGGAAACCGTCATGCCCATCGTCGGGCGGCCCATGACGGCCGTGCCGTCCGCCTTGAAGCCGACCGCGTACTGCCATGCGTCGGACGAGATCAGCTCGCCCTCATCGATGACCAGGCCGATCGGCACGCCGGTCGACATGACGAAAAAGTCCGCATTGGTGCCGCCGATGACCGACTTGCCTTCGTTTTCAAGGTAGTTTACCGCGTTCATAATAGTCGCGTTGCTGCCGTACAGCTGTTCATCCGCATACACCATGATGGGCGTCACGCCGGTGTTCGGCTGATAGGTCAGGATATTGGCCTTTTGCAGCCCGGCGCTGTTCTTGCCCTCGGTCCGGGTGTAGGTCAGGCCCTCGCCGACCGGATAGGAATACGAAAAAGCGTTCGTGAACGCCGCCCCGGCAGCCGCTGTCAGGAGCTGCACCGCCGCGAGCGAGGCCGCCAGCAGGCGGCAGGATCGTTTTGCGAAATGTTTCATGGTCCTCCTCGTTTCTGAAATCAGTGGAAACCCATTGCTGCACCGCGCCCCCCACTCCGCGCGCAGCGCACGCCCCGCGTGCCTCTATCCCGCCCGCAGGGCCAATTTAACTGGATGGACGCGGCAATGCCGCGTCCATCCGGCAAAAGTCAGGACATGCGCCTGGCTTTTGATACAGGGAAGCCATTTTGTGTGCCGCAGAGCGGCGCGCAAAATGGCGATTGGGATTTGTCCGCGCGCAGCGCGGCACATCCCTCTCGTTCCAAACGGTATGTTTGGAACGAAATGCTTTTATATGCTCTTCACAACCTTCTCCAGCACCTCGGAGATCTTCGGGCTGCGCACCGAAACGTCAGCGACGCGGTGGTAGATCGCCTTGCGCGCATTGTACAGCCGGCGCGTCTCCGCCTGCTTGTCGGGTTTGTCCAGCAGCGGGCGGGTGTTGGAATAGGAGAGGTTTTTCAGGATGCGGTAATACGGCGTATCCAGATGGATGAGCAGGCCGGTCTCGCGGACCGCCTCCACGTTCTCCGGACGAAGCACTGCGCCGCCGCCGAGCGACAGCACGATGCCGTCGCGCTGGGACAGCTCGCGGATGTAAGCGGTCTCGCGGTCGCGGAAGTAGGCTTCGCCCTCGTCGGCGAAGATATCCGAGATCTTTTTGCCCTCCTGCGCTTCGAGATACTGATCCGCATCGACAAAGTCCAGCCCGGTCAGGCGAGCCAGCTTGCGGCCGATGGTGGTCTTGCCGCTGCCCATGAAGCCGCACAGCACGATGTTGCGCTTGTTATGCTTCTCGTGCAGGCGCTTGACCGCCATTTTGCCGTAGGTGCGGCGCAGGATGGTCTCGCAGGCCTGCGGCTCAAACTGCACGCCCGACCAGATGGTCTGCGCGTGCGCCGCCTGCATGACGAGCATATACAGTCCGTCGCGCGTTTTGGTCTTTTTGTGGTTCGCCAGCTTCATGGTGGCGGTCACCGGCGGGTTGTAGATCGCGTCGAACACATACTCGGTCTTGTGCGGCAGGTAGTGCAGGGGGGCGGTGCTCTCCTTGGGATACATGCCGACCGGGGTGGAGTTGAGTACGATTTGGATATCGCGCGGGATGTGCCTGCGGCTGAAAACCGCCACATGCGCGCCGGGAACGGCCGCGCAAAGCTGCTTTTGCAGCGCCGCGGCCTTTTCCAGATTGCGGCCGGTGATGGTCACATACGCGCCCTGCGTCACGCAGTGGTACGCCATGACCGAGGCCGCGCCGCCGTAGCCCAGCAAAAGCACCTTTTTGCCGCGCAGGGTCACGCCGTCCCGCGTAAGGGACTCGGCAAAGCCAAGGATATCCGTGTTGTAGCCGATCGCCTTGCCGTCGCGGAAGGCCACGGTGTTGACCGAGTGCAGGTCGCGCGCGGCGGTGTCGATCTCGTCAAGCAGCGGGATGACCGCTTTTTTATGCGGGATGGTGCAGTTGATGCCGCGCAGCTTGCGCTTTGCCAGCTGGAAGGCTTCCTCCAGCTCCTCCGGTGGTACGGCGATGCCGACATAGTCCGCGTCCTGCCCGGAGACCTCAAACAGCTGCGCGTGCAGCTCGGGGCTCATCGTGTGGCCGAGCGGCCAGCCGATCAGTGCGTAGGTCGGCTTCTGCGGCTCGAACGCACGGAACTCCTCCATCGTAAGCAGCATGCCCTCAGCCCCCCAACTGTTCGAGCGTATGGAAGAAGCCGGGGTAGGAGATCGCAACGACCTCGGGATCGTCAATGCGGCTTGCGCCATCGGCTGCGAGCGCGAGCACGGCAAGGCTCATCGCGATGCGGTGGTCCTTGTAGGTCTCAAAGGACGCGCCGTGCGGCGTTTTGCCGCCGCGGATGATCATGCCGTCCTCGGTCTCCTCCACATTGACGCCTGCGCGGGTCAGCTCATTGACCATCGCCGCGATGCGGTTG
>USLE01000248.1 GCA_900555465.1 uncultured Butyricicoccus sp. | reverse complement strand
TACACAAGGAGTATCGTCGGCAGCGGCCTGGTATCCGTATTCGCGACCCCGATGATGATCGCGGCGATCGAGAACACCGCCGCAGGCAGCGTTGCGCCCCACCTCGAGGAGGGCAAGACCACGGTCGGCACGCTGGTCAACGTGTCGCACGTATCCGCCACGCCCGAGGGCATGGAGGTGCGCGTCGAGACCGAGCTGACCGAGATCGCGCCGAACGGCAAGATCCTGACCTTCAAGGTCGCGGCGTATGACGAAGCCGGCCTGATCGGCGAGGGCACGCACCAGCGCGCGGTCGTCGCCAAGGAGCGTTTTGAGCAGAAGGCTGAGGCAAAGAAGAACGCATAATAGAAAAAGCGCCGCGATCGCGGCGCTTTTTTGAAATCCCAACCGAAATGAGGGAGTGCCATGTATTTTAATTACGGCAAGGCCGAGATCGACTATCTCTCCTCGCGTGACCCGGTGCTCGGCGCGGCGATCGACCGCATCGGCCACATCGACCGCAAGGTATTCCCCGACCTGTTCGAGGCGCTCATCAACTCGATCGCCGGACAGCAGATCTCGGGCAAGGCGCTTGCGACCGTGTGGGCGCGGCTGTGCGCGGCAGTCAGCACGGTCACGCCAGAGAACCTGCTCGCGGCAGGGGAGGAGCGCCTGCGCGCCTGCGGCTTTTCCGGCCGCAAGGTGCATTACATGCTGTCCGCCGCGCGGGCGGTCGCGGCCGGCGCGCTCGATATCCACAGCCTTGTGGAAAAAGACGATGAGGAGGTCATCCGGGAGCTGACCGCCCTGCCGGGCGTGGGGCGGTGGACGGCGGAAATGCTGCTCACCTTTTCGCTCCAGCGGCCGGACGTGATCGCGTACGACGATCTCGGCATCCGTAAGGGCATGTGCCGCCTGTACGGGCTGGACAGCCTGACAAAACAGCAGTTCGTGGAATACCGCGCGCGCTATGCGCCGCACGCGACCGTCGCCGCGCTCTACCTGTGGCACATCGCCGCGGAATAAACAATAAGGCAGGAAACAGATCGCTGTTTCCTGCCCTTTTTTATGTTCCAAATGCCTGCGCAAATTCCGCCTGCACTCGTTCCGCAAACTTTACATGCCCGTCCTCGGTGAAGTGCACGCCGTCGAACGCGAGCGGTATGTCCCATTCCCCTGCGTCTGCAAAGGCGACTGCCCTATCCTGCGCGAGTGTGCGGTACAACGCGGCGAGCCGCGCGGATGCGTCAATCAGCCCTTCCTCCGTCACCCATGTCCCGGGGCAGAACCGCGGCGGCGCGATCAGCAGCAGCAGCGCGCCGTATGCGCCCAGCCGGTCAATCAGATCCTCCATGCGCGCGGCCGCCGCGGCCGGGGACGCGCCGCAGAGCAGGTCGTTCGAACCGAGCATAAGACAGATCCCGTCAAAGGGCGCGAGCGCATCGAGCTGCTGCTCGAGCAGACGCAGCGCAAACGCGCTGTGCGGGATCTCCCGGCCGTTTTCCCCAAGGTTGTGGATAACCCATCTGGGCTGGCTGTCCAGCCGCGCGGTCCAGCGCACCGCCGCGGGATACCGCCCGCCGCCGAAGCCGCGCGGGTCATAGCCCCATGTGTTGGAATCCCCGATGCACATGATCTGCTTTGCCATTGCCGCCCCTCCGTCTCTGTTTCGCCGGTTTGGGATCAGTATAGCCCATTCCCCGGGAAAATGCAAATCGCTTTCGTTGCCCCGCGCGCGAAAAAAGTCTATAATGGAAGCAGCATTGGAGGGACTGACCCATGTTTATTGTCGATCTGCACATCCATTCCCGCTTTTCCCGCGCGACCAGCCGCGACGGCGATGCACCCCATCTGGACTGGTGGGCGCGCCGCAAGGGCATCGGCCTTGTCGGGACAGGCGACTTCACCCATCCCGCGTGGCGCGCGGAGCTGCACGAACAGCTCGAGCCCGCGGGGGAGGGCGTATATACGCTGAAAGCTGAATACCGCCTGCCGGACGCGCAGCCGGGGGATGCGCCGCGCTTTGTGGTCACGGGCGAGATCAGCTCGATCTATAAGCGCCACGGCAAGACGCGCAAGGTACATAACGTGATCCTCCTGCCCAGCCTCGAGGCGGCGGACGAGCTCGCCGCGCGGCTCGAGGCAATCGGCAACATCCGGTCGGACGGCCGCCCCATCCTCGGGCTGGACAGCCGCGACCTGCTCGAGTTGACGCTGGACGCCTGCCCGGATGCGGAGTTCATCCCCGCGCACATCTGGACGCCGCATTTTTCCATGTTCGGCGCGTTCTCGGGCTTTGACACGATGGAGGACTGCTTTGACGATCTGACCCCGCACATCCACGCGGTCGAGACCGGCCTGTCCTCCGACCCGCCGATGAACTGGCGCGTGTCCGCGCTCGATGGGCTGACACTGGTCTCGAACTCGGACGCGCACTCGCCGTCCAAGCTCGGCCGCGAGGCGAATCTCATCGAGGGCGCGCGCGATTACCCTTCGCTTATGCGCGCGATCCGCACCGGGGAGGGCTTTGCCGGCACAATCGAGTTTTTCCCCGAGGAGGGCAAGTACCATCTGGACGGCCACCGGAACTGCGGCGTGTGCCTGACCCCGGCCGAGACCGCCGCGCGCGGCGGCCTGTGCCCGGTGTGCGGCAAAAAGCTGACCATCGGCGTGGAGCACCGCGTGGAAGAGCTGGCCGACCGGCCCGCGGGCTTCCGCCCGGCAGATGCCAAGCCGTTCGAGAGCCTCGCGCCTCTGCCGGAAGCGATCGCCGCGTCCACGGGCGTGTCGCCCGCGGCGAAAAAGACAACCCAGTTGTATGAAAAAATGCTCGCCGAGCTGGGGGATGAGTTCACCATCCTGCGGCAGACGCCCATTGCGGATATTGGGGCGGTCGCCGGGCCGTGCGTGGCCGAGGGCATCCGCCGCCTGCGCGCGGGCGAGGTACAGCGCCGCGCGGGCTTTGACGGCGAATACGGCACGATCTCCCTGCTCACCCCGGCGGAGATCGAGCAGTTCTCCGGCCAGCTTTCGCTGTTCGCCGCGGCCGCGCCCGCAAAAAAACCGGCCCAAAAGCATGCGCTCGCAAAACCCGCCGCCGCGCCGCAGCCGGAAGCGCCCGCCCCGGCGGGCGACATGCTCAACCCCGCACAGCAGGCCGCGGTGGAGGCGGAGGAGCCCGCGGTCGCGGTCGTCGCCGGGCCGGGTACGGGCAAGACCAAAACCCTGGTCGCGCGCATCGCGCATCTGATCGAGCGGCGCGGCGTCAAA
>USLE01000247.1 GCA_900555465.1 uncultured Butyricicoccus sp. | reverse complement strand
CCCTGCAGGCGCATCAGGCGGGATGCGTCGGCATGGCGGCAAATATGATCGGCGTCAACAAGCGGATCATCGCATTTGACAATGAAGGGAAATACATGCTGATGTTCAATCCGGATATCATCAAGCGGTCTGAACCGTATGAGGCCGAGGAGGGTTGCCTGTCCCTGACCGGCACGCGCCGGACAAAACGCTGGAAGTCGATCAAGGTGCAATACCAGAACGAGAAGTTCCAGACGCGCTGCAAAACGTTCACCGGCTGGACGGCGCAGATCATCCAGCATGAGATCGACCACTGCGAGGGCATCATCATCTGAATCAACAGCAGCGAAACGGCTATACTGGATAAGAGCAGCCGATGAAAGCGTATACCATCAAACGCAGATCGATCGGCTGAAAACATTTTAGTAGGAGGAAAACCATGATTGTCTATTTTTCCGGTACGGGAAACAGCCGGTACTGCGCCCAGATGATGGCGGATCAACTGGGGGAGGCGCTGACGGATGCCTTTCCCTACATCCGGGCGCACAAGGCGGCAAAGCTGCAATCGGATACGCCCTGGGTCTTTGTCGCGCCGACCTACGGCTGGCAGCTGCCGCATGTGTTTGCGGACTTCCTGCGGCGCAGCAGCTTTTCCGGCAGCCGGGAGGTGTATTTCGTCCTGACCTGCGGCAGCGACATCGCCTGCGCGGGGGAAGGCATTGAAAAGCTGTGCCATGAGATAGGATTTGCATACAGAGGCGTGCTGGAAGTGGTCATGCCGGAAAACTATATCGTCATGTTCCGGGCGCCGGAGGAGCAGCAGGCGCACGCATTGATCGAGGCGGCGCGGCCCTGCATAGAATCCGGCATTGCCTGTATCCGCCGCGGAGAGAACTTTCCAAGGCGGAAAACCAGCCTGCTCGACCGGATCAAGTCCGGGCCGGTCAACCGGTCATTGTATCGCTTTATGATCAGAGCAAAGCCATTTTATGTGACGGATGTCTGTATCAGCTGCGGCAAATGCGAGGCAGCGTGCGTGCTGCACAATATCCGTCTGGAAAACGGCAAACCGGTCTGGGGCAAAGACTGTACACACTGCATGGCCTGCATTTGCTGCTGCCCGGCGCACGCGATCGAATACGGCCGTGCCACGCGGAACAAGGTCCGCTACCAGTGCCCGCCCTATCAGGGATAAAACCAAAGCCCATGCTGTGCATGGGCTCCTTTACGCTATGACAAATCGAGTACGGTCTTGACCGCATCCAGAAACCGGCCGACCGTGCTGGACGGTTCGGGCGAATGCAGCAGACCGAAGGGGATGGTATAATCCCAGTCCACCGGAAGGGTCTTGAGCAGGGGGTGGATGTGCTCCCAGTTGTCAATGGTCATCATGATGTCCTCGGAGTTTTCGCACTGGTTGAACACATTGATGCTGAAAAAATCAAAATCAACAATATTGATTTGGGGATGCTCCTGCATCAGTTCATCCCGCATCTGATCGATACTGCTGTTCCAGCCCCGCCGGATGAGCAGGAAATTTTCCCCATGCAGATCCTGCACGGTCAAATGGTCCTTGCCGGATAAGGGGTGATAGATCGAGACCGCGCAGCGGACCGGCTCGCAGGAGAGCGGCAGTGCGTCGCACTGCCACCGCCGCAGCGCACCTTCATCAAACGGCCCTGCCACGATGTCAATATTCTGCCCGAGGTTGCGCAGGATCTCCCTTGCGTTTTCCGGTGTGTTTTCATATGGCACGAGCTTGAACTTGATATCCGGGCAGTGCTCATGGATGCTCGGCCACAGATCGAGCAGGAACTGTCCCGGTGTCATGGGGGAGGTGCCGATGCGGATCACCCGGTCGCCGTCCTCGGCGGCGTTTTTGGCGCGCACCACGGATTCCTTGCAGTACTGGATGATATACTTGGCATCGCGGTAAATGGATTTTCCGGCTTCGGTCAGCGTCAGCCCACGCGGGCTGCGGATGAACAGCTTGATATCCAGATTGGTTTCGAGCGAGGTGATCTGCTTGATGACGGCAGGGGGCGTGATGAACAGCTCTTCGGCCGCCTTGTTGAAGCTGCCCGCATCTGCTACATGGATAAAGGTTTCAAGATGAGGATTATACATGTGCCGCCATCCCTCCTGCCGGATCACTTTGGGTGGAATCGTATGCTGTAAGGCCAAAAGACAGGCTTTCCATTATATTATAATGACTTCTCCGCTTTATTGCAACAAATTGCCGAAAATTCAAAAAACGGCGGCAGCGACGCGCGGAAGGCGCAAGAATCAGTCTTGACAAAGTAGCGGCAAAATGCTACTCTAATACTCGCAAGGGAGCTTCTGCAAGAGGCTGAGAGGAGGTTTTTAAACCTCGACCTTACCTGATTTGGATAATGCCAACGTAGGGATGCGAAACAGACGTCATTGCCGCGCCGGTGTGCGGGAAAAACGCACACAAGGGACATCCTGATACAGGATGTCTTTTTTGTATTCTGACATAATTTTTGGAGGGGTTTTATGAAAAAGGTGCTCACCATTGCCGGTTCCGACTGTTCGGGCGGCGCCGGCGTACAGGCTGACCTGAAAACAATGGCGGCGCACGGCGTGTTCGGCATGAGCGTGATCGTGTCAGTCGTGGCAGAGAACACCGCGCGCGTGATCGACATCCAGGATATCAGCCCGAAGATGATCGAGGAGCAGATCGACGCGGTATTCGAGGATATCGTGCCGGATGCGATCAAGATCGGCATGCTGTCCTCGCCCGCGTGCATGCAGGCGGTTGCGGGCAAGCTCCGGCAGTACAAGCCGCAGCACATCGTGATCGACCCGGTGATGTTCGCCAAAAACGGCGACCCGCTGATGGAACCTGCGTCGGTCGGTACGCTGATTGAATGTGTCCTGCCGCACGCGGAGATCCTGACGCCCAACATCCCGGAGGCGCAGTACCTTGCGGATATGCAGATCCGCACCCCGGCGGACATGGAGGAGGCGGCGCGCCGCATCCATGCCAAGGGCTGCAAAAACGTGCTGGTCAAGGGCGGCAAAAACATGGCGGGCGCGGTCGATGTGCTGTACGACGGCGAAACATTCCGCCGCTACGAGCTCGAGCAGATCGATACCAGCAGCACACACGGCACGGGCTGCACGCTGTCTTCTGCGATCGCGTCCAACCTGGCGCTGGGCTGCTCCATCCCGGAAGCCGTTGAGCGCGCCAAGGCATATGTGACCGACGCTATCCGGCACGCTCCTGGCCTGGGCCACGGCTGCGGGCCGCTGAACCATTTCTGCCGTATTTTTCCTGAGG
>USLE01000246.1 GCA_900555465.1 uncultured Butyricicoccus sp. | reverse complement strand
GAACGAGGCGCCGCCTGAGGAAATGCCCCAGGAAAACGAAACCTGAACGAAAAACCCGCAGAGCTTACCGGCTTTGCGGGTTTTTGCGTTTCAGCCCTTTCCGGGTGCGAGCAGGATGGGCTGCAGCTGCCGGCCCTCCAGCGCTGCGCCGATGGTCTCGGGCAGGTGTTCCATATCCGCCACAAGCGAGCGGGGCTTGGCGAAGGGGGCGTCCTGCCGCAGCGGGACAAAGTAAAAGTGCCTGCGGCCCAGCAGCGTACCGAGGTTTGCAGCGCTGCCGGACAGGCCGTCGTTGGTCGAAACCGCGATAACGACCGGCTTTTCGCCGCGCAGATGGCTTTTGACCGCCATTGTGACCGGCGTGTCGGTGATGCCGTGCGCGAGCTTTGCCAGCGTATTGCCGGTGCACGGCGCGACCGCCAGCACATCAAACAGCTTTTTCGGGCCGATCGGTTCGGCCGCCGTGATGGTGTCGATCGGTTCGCGTCCGGTCAGTTCGACGAGCTTTGCGCGCCACATTGCGGCATCGCCAAAGCGGGTATCGAGCGCGGCGGCGTTGAACGAAAGAATCGGGGTGATCTCGCACCCGCGCGCCGCCAGCGCCCCGATGACCGGCATGACCTTCCCGAAGGTGCAGAATGATCCGGTAAGTGCGAACCCGATGCGAAGCGGATCCTTCATAGCACGCCCTCCTCCTGCAGAATGGTGCATACCGTGTCGTGGATGGCGCGTGCAGCGGACAGCGGCGCGACCCTCCCGGGCAGGGAGAGCGCATGCAGCACGCGGCAGTCCGGCGGAAGCGCGACATCGGGTGAAATCCCGCCGGGCAGGGACGCAAGGTCGATCACAAGGCAGTCCGGGCCGAGTTCCGCGAGTTCGGAAGCGCCGAGCACAGGCGCGGGTACGGTGTTGAAAATCAGGTCAAAGCCGCCGAGCTGCCCGGCCAGGTGGCGGGTGTCCAGCGACTGCATCCCGGCGGCATTGATGCGGGCAAAATCGCGCGCAGAGCGGGCGGAGACCGTCACAATCGCGTCCAGCGCGCGCAGCTTGCGCGCGAGCAGCGCGCCGATGCGGCCGCAGCCGATCACAAGGCAGCGTGCGCCCTGCAGGGTATACGCGGTCTGTTCCATTGCGAGCTGTATGGCACCCTCGCAGGTAGGGAGGTCGTTTGCGTTCTGCCCCGCAAAACAGCCGCATAAGATAGAGCGCAGGGAGGCGATTAGATGCAACGCAGTCACGCATTGGAACAGCGGCTCTGGCGCGGGCTGATCCGCGCGCTGTACGAACAGGGAGAGATCAGCGAAGCGGTTTACCGCGCGATGCTCGAGCAGGTGCGCTGATGGCACGGCTGCGGGTAGCGGCCTACTGCCGCGTGTCCACCGACCAGTCCGACCAGCTGCACTCGCTTGCGGCGCAGCAGCGGTATTTTGCGGAGTATATCGCCGCGCATCCGGCATGGGAAAACGCGGGCGTTTGGGCGGATGAAGGGATCAGCGGCACCTCGACCGCAAAGCGCAGACAGTTCCGGGCTCTCATGGCGGCAGCGGAACGCGGGGAGATCGACCTCATCCTGACCAAAGAGGTCTCCCGTTTTGCGCGCAACACGGTCGATACGCTGGCATATACCCGCAAGCTGCGGGAATGGGGCGTGGGGGTGCTGTTCTTAACCGACAAAATCGACACGCGCGCCGGAGAAGGGGAATTCCGGCTGACCATCATGGCGAGCGTGGCGCAGGAGGAGAGCCGCAAGACCTCGGAGCGCGTCAAGTGGGGACAGCGGCGGTCGATGGAGCGCGGGGTGGTATTCGGCGCGGCCGCGCCGTATGGCTACCGGCTGGCAGACGGCGTGCTGACCGTGCAGGAGGAGCAGGCCGAGGTGGTGCGCCGGGTTTACCGCCTGTTCCTCGAAGATGGGCGGGGGACGCATGTGATCGCGCGCCGCCTGACCGAAGAAGGCATTCCCACGCCCACGGCAAAGGGAAACGCATGGTCGTCTACAATGGTGCTGCGGCTGCTCCGCAACGAAAAATACTGCGGAGACCTGCTGCAGAAAAAGACCTGCACGCCGGATTTCCTGACGCACAAAAAGGTGCGCAACTGCGGACAGGAGGAACTGGTTTATCTGCGCGACCACCATACGCCGATCATCAGCCGCGCGCAGTTCGAGGCTGCCCAGCGTGAGCTTGCCCGGCGCAGTCGCGCACATATCCGCCATTCTGCGCGGTACTGGTGTTCCGGCAAGGTGCGGTGCGGCGTATGCGGGCGCGCGCTGACGCCGCGCCGTTCCGTGCGCAAGAACGGTTCGGTCCATATCCGCTGGGCGTGCCGGGGATGCAGGGGCAGCGCCGTGCAGGACAATGTGCTGCGCGGCTGCGTCTCGCTTGCGCTGCGCTCGCTGCCGCTGGATACGAACCGTTTGATCCGTAAACTCTGCGCCGCCTGGCGCGCAGCGGAAGCAGCGGACAGAGGCAGGAAGGGCAGCCTGTCGGATGCGCAATGGCGGCAGAGAAGGGAAATGATCACTGATCTGCTTTTTACTGCGCCGCCCGTTCTGGGGCAGGCGATACAGTCCGTCTGTATCCGGCAGCAGCTTGTTGCGGTCCGCTTTCACGGGCTGGCCGAGCCGGTCATGGTCGACAGCGCCCTCGGGCAGATCCGATCTGCTTTGCCGCCGAAGCCATAGCCGGTTTCCGCTCACAGGCTTTTGTCGAATTTTGTCGAAAAAAAGTATCCAGATTTTTCTTGAACCTCTGGGAAATGTATGTAACAATATCATAGAAGGCTTCGGTACCAGCCTGAAAGATCACCAAAGGAGAAAGCAGATGGCGGAAGAAAAAGAGAAGCTCCGCGTTTTGCTGGCCTGTGCGGATTCTGTGCTCCTGCAGCGCATCTGCCAGATCCTGCAGACAGACAACCGGTTTTCCATTGTGGGCAGCACCACCGACGGCGAGCGCGCCTGGCAGCTGTTTTTGCAGCATGATCCCGCGTTAACGGTAGCAGATACGGCGCTGCCGTATCTGGACGGTCTGGTTTTATCCCGCCGCATCCGCGCAGAACGGGGCGGCGCGGCAGGTATCCTGCTGCTGACCGCATTTATGGGCGCACAGCTCTATACAGAATGCGGCCTGCTCCAAATCGATGCGGTCACCCGCAAACCGATCCGCGCGGACGCGCTGTATGAGCGCATCTGCCTGCTGGAGCAGTGTCTCCGGCAGGGGGATGCCTTTACACGACGGCTTTCTGAGAAATGACACTTTAACCATCGGGAACAATTTGGTCGAACGTAC
>USLE01000245.1 GCA_900555465.1 uncultured Butyricicoccus sp. | reverse complement strand
GTTTGAATCCGTCGAAGCGCTGCGCGCGGCGATCGATGAAAACGTAAAGCAGACGCGCGAATTTTTCGCCAAATAACAAAACGGGCGGCATCCAGCGGATGCCGCCCGTTTTGCGATGGGAAAAAGAAAGGAAAAAGGCTGCCCGTCCGGACAGCCTTTTTCCAAAGAGAGTGGATAAAAAGTAGAGAAAGAAAGGTAATTGGGAAGTATCGGTATTGATGATTGCGCGCCCCGGCTCAGCGGGAAGCGCGGCGGCCGCGGCCGGTCTCCATGCGGCAAATGGCGGCGCCTGCGCGCTCCATGCCGGAAAGCATCTGACCGAGGGCTGCAATATATTCATGTCTGTTCATAGAGAGTGACCTCCATTCATCTGTCGTATCTGATTTGGTTTCTGTCTTTGGGGCTTTCCCCTTTGACAGCTTTTATTATAGTCATTTATAATAAAAATGCAAGATAAATTTTGTGGAATATACCATAAAAATACAGGCGTTTGTTGTGCATTATGACAATGAAGTTGACTCTTAATTAGATGATATGCACAATAAACAAAGCTATCCCCCAAAAACAGGCATCGCTCCGTCATTTTGCGGGAACGATTTGCCCTTCCGTTTCGTGTTGTTTGCAGAAAGGAGGAGAGAGCACAGTGCAAAGCAAGTTGAGATCGGACGAATTCCTGCGCGCGGCAATGGAAAGCTGCGGCGATGCGGTCTACCGGCTGGCGTACTGCCGCCTGGGCAGCCGCGCGGATGCGGAGGACGTGTTCCAGGAAGTCTTTCTGCGCCTGCTGCGCGATACGACCGAATTCCGCGACGCAGAGCATATGAAAGCATGGCTGCTCCGCGTGACGCTCAGCCGCTGCGCCGACCTGCGCCGTTCCGCGTGGTTCAAACGCACCGCGCCGCTCGAGGCTGCGCCCGATGCAGCCGCGCCCGAGCCGGACAGCCACGAGGAGCTGTGGCAGGCGGTGCGCGCCCTGCCCGACGATCTGCGCACCGCGGTGTACCTGCATTATGTGGAAGGGTACAGCACGGATGAGATCGCAGGGCTTGTGGGCTGCCGTCCGGCGACCGTACGCACCCGCCTGCACCGCGCACGCAAACAACTGAAACTGGATTTGGAGGGATCTGACGATGAAGAATATGAACGAGCTCCGCAAATTGCAGGACATGAAAGCCCCTGAAACATTAAAGGAACGTACCTTGGCAGCCGCGCGGGAAGCGCGCCGCGCAGAGCAGGCAGACGCCCCGCAGCACCTCACGCCCGCGCCGCGCCGCCGGTTCGGCATGGCAAAGCGCATTCTGGCCGCGGCGTGCGCGTTCGGCGTGATCGTCGGCGGCACGGCAGTGTGGCAGGCGCAGAGCAGTGGTCAGAGCGGGAGCGAGGCGATTGCCGAGGCGGTCGCGCATTCGTTCGGTATTGTGGCTTATGCGGCGGATACGGGCGAGACCATTGCGCCGCAGGACAGCAAAATCGTGTTTGATATGGCCGGGGGCGGCATGGACAGCCCGACCAAGGGCTTTTTCAGCGGCTGCCTGTTCAAAGTGACGGGCGACAATATCGAGACGGTCAGCGCGACGATCGACAAGGGCGGGCTGTACAAGGCCGAGCGGATCGATATCGAGGAAGCCGATGTGGACGCGATCATGCAGGGCACCTTTGAGCCCACGGCGGATGCGGACGACATCATGGTCATGGCAGGCCCGGGCAAGACCGAGTGGTGGGTGGATGCCAGCTACCGCGTGGAGAACGGCTTTGTAGAGTCGTATGACCCCGATACCAGCTATGGGTTCTGGGGCGAGCCTCAGCCGGTCGATATGGCGCAGGAAGCGGATGGGCCGGATGCGTGGCATGCCCGCATTGACGAATTTGCGGGCGCGACCCTGACCGTCACCGTCACCTTTACTGACGGCACGAGCGACACCCAGACCATGACCCTGCACACCGGCAAGCTGGGTGTGGAATACCCGAGCGATGAGAGCGGCCCGCAGCTCACCGGCGAGGTACTCACCGACGAGCAGGCAGCTGAACAGGGCTATGTCTACGGCGTTTACGCGGAAATCGAGGAATAACAGAGCAAAATCCCCTGATGGCGTCCATCGGGGGATTATTTTTTTGCAAAAAAACGGCAAACGGCTTGAAAAAAGCAGGCGTATCGCATAGAATAAGAGAAGCATTGAAAAAATGGGGAAGAAATTATGCTGCATATTGTTCTGGTCGAGCCTGAGATCCCGCAGAACACCGGCAACATCGCCCGCACCTGCGCGGCGACGGGCTGCGTGCTCCATCTGGTCGAGCCGCTCGGCTTTGCGATCGACGATAAGCGGATGAAGCGCGCGGGGCTGGACTACTGGCATCTGCTCGACGTCCGCATGTACAAAAATCTGGACGAGTTCTTTGAAAAGAACCCCAACGGCCGGTATTTTTACGCGACCACCAAGGCGCCGCACGCCTACCACGAGGCAGAGTATCGCGACGGCGACTATCTGATGTTCGGCAAGGAGACAAAGGGCCTGCCCGAAAGCCTGCTGGTCGAGCATCCCGAGCGGTGCGTGCGCATCCCGATGCGCGAGGGCGCGCGGAGCCTCAACCTGTCCAACTCGGTGGCCGTGATCGTGTTTGAAGCGCTGCGGCAGACCGGCTTCCAAAACCTGAAGCTCGCGGGGCCGTTCCCGCAGGAATGAGGAGAAAGCTATGGAAAAGATTCACATCCTGACCGATTCATCCGCCGACATCCCGCAGGCGCAGGTCGAAGCGCACGGGATCGAGATCGTGCCCATCACGCTCACGCATGAGGGGCGCACGATCCGCGAATACTACGATATCACGCCCGAGGAATACTGGAAGCTGCTCGAGGACAGCCGCGAGATCCCCGTGACCGCAATGGTCACGCCCACGGTGTTCCTCGACTCCTACCGCCGCGCGGCCGAGCGCGGCTGCACCCACCTGCTCGCGGTGCTCATCAACGGAAACGGCTCGGGCACCTATCAGGCGGCGTGCCTTGCGCGCGACATGTTCCGCGAGGAAGCGGGCGACAGCATGCGCATCGAGGTGATCGACTCGGCTACCTATACCTATATCTATGGGCGCATTGTCGTGCTCGCCGCCGAGCTGCGCGACCAGGGCGACAGCTTTGACGCGATCCTCGGCGTGGTGCGCAGCCGCCTGAACCGGGTGGAGGCATATCTCGGCGTATACAGCCTGAAACACCTGAAAAAATCCGGCCGCATTTCGGGCGGCGCGGCGTTCGTGGGCGAGGCGCTTGGCCTCAAGCCGATCAGCCATGTGTACGAC
>USLE01000244.1 GCA_900555465.1 uncultured Butyricicoccus sp. | reverse complement strand
GTTCTGAGTTCCTGTTCATGGACCGCGACGACCTGCCGAGCGAGGAAGAGCAGTTTGACGCATATAAGAAGGCCTGCGAGGCGATGGCGGGCAAGCCGGTCATCATCCGCACGCTGGATATCGGCGGCGACAAGGAAGTGCCGGCGCTCGAGCTGGAGAAGGAGCAGAACCCCTTCCTCGGCTATCGTGCGATCCGCATCTGCCTGAACAAGACCGACCTGTTCCTGACCCAGCTGCGCGCGCTGCTGCGTGCGGCGCAGTACGGTGACCTGCGCATCATGTTCCCGATGATCTCGTCGATCGAGGAGATCCGCAATGCCAAGCAGATTTTGCAGCAGGCAAAGGATCTTCTTGAGGCAGAGCATGTGCCGTTTAACCCGAATGTCAAGGTTGGTATCATGGTCGAGATCCCGGTCGCGGCCGTTTGCGCGGACGTGCTGGCCAAGGAGGTAGACTTCTTCTCGATCGGCACGAACGACCTGATCCAGTATTCCTGCGCAGTCGACCGCATCAATGAGAAGATTTCTTACCTGTACCGTCCGCTGCATCCGGGCGTGCTGCGCCTGATCGGCATGACGGCCAAGGCGGCGAATGAAAACGGCATCGAGGTCGGCGTCTGCGGCGAAATGGCCGGTACGCCCGGCATGGCGCCCGTGCTGTGCGGCCTCGGCGTGACCAACCTGTCCATGTCGGCATCCGCGATGCTCGCGGCCAAGGCCGATCTGGCGGCGCACTCCTATGCAGAGTGCAAGGAGCTGGCGGATAAGCTGGTCGTAGCGTCCAGCGCAACCGAAGCGGAGCAGATCTTCGCTGAGTGGCGCGCATAACCCAACTGCACTGTATATGAAAAGAGCGCGGTTTCCAATGGCTCATTGGAAACCGCGCTCTCTTTATTTTACGGGCTTAGCCCTGGCTTGCCAGGTTCTGCTCGTAGGATTCGATCATCTTCTTGACCATCTGGCCGCCGATCGAACCCGCCTGACGGGAAGTCAGATCGCCGTTATAGCCCTGCTTCAGGTTGACGCCGACCTCGGCTGCCGCCTCCATCTTAAAACGATCCATCGCGGCGCGCGCTTCCGGAACCATACCCTGATTCGAACCATTTTTCGTGTTAGTCATGATTTGTCTCTCCTTTGTTTGAATTTTTGTTTTGGGGTTTTGCTGATAGTATGATGTGCGCAAAATGGCTCGATATAAGATGAAATTGCTGCGCTTCATGGGAAAAGCTGTGTACTTGTGCGCTAAAATAGCAAAAACAGGTGCAAAAGCCTTTTTTCTGACTGAAACTTGTGACATGATATGCGTTGACGATATCGTTTGTCTGCGTCTTGTGCCTGCGGCGCATTTTTGCTATAATAAAATAAACAAATAAACGAGAAGGAAATTATGAAACGACTTGTAATCGGCATTCTTGCTCATGTGGACGCGGGAAAAACGACCTTGTCCGAGGCGCTGCTGTATCAGACGGGCACTCTGAAAAAGCTCGGCCGCGTGGATCATCGGAATGCCTTTTTGGATACTTTCGCGCTCGAACGGGAGCGCGGCATTACGATTTTTTCCAAACAGGCAGAGCTGACGCTGCCGGATACAGCGGTCACACTGCTGGATACGCCCGGCCATGTGGACTTCTCTGCGGAAATGGAGCGCACGCTTCAGGTGCTGGACTATGCGGTCCTGGTCGTCAGCGGCACGGACGGCGTGCAGGCGCATACGGAGACGCTCTGGAAGCTGCTTGCGCGGCACAACATCCCGACCTTTGTCTTTGTCAATAAAATGGACATCCAGAGCACGGACCGCGCGGCGCTGCTGGGTGAGTTAAAGTCCCGGCTGGATGCCGGCTGCGTGGATTTCGGCGCGCCGGACAGCATGGCAGAAGAGATCGCCATGTGCGATGAGGCACTGCTGGAACGATTTTTGGAATCCGGACAGATAGAGGACCGTGAGATCGCCGCGCTGGTTCACTCCCGCAAAGTGTTTCCCTGTTATTTCGGCTCTGCGCTCAAGCTGGAGGGCGTGCAGGAGCTGCTGGATGGGATCGACCGGTATGCCTGCCCGCCGGAATATGATGCAGCGTTCGGCGCGCGGGTATTCAAGATCGCGCGCGACGGGCAGGGCAACCGCCTGTCCTATCTCAAGATCACCGGCGGCAGCCTTGCCGTGCGCACACAGCTGGAAGGGGAAGAGGACGGCGGCTGGCAGGAAAAGGTAAACCAGATCCGCATCTACTCCGGTGAAAAATATCAGACGATCGAACGGGTCGAGAGCGGCATGGTCTGCGCTGTCACCGGCCTGACACACACCCGGCCCGGCATGGGGCTGGGCAGGGAAGCGGGCGCGATGCCGCCCGTGCTCGAACCGGTGCTGAGCTACCGGGTCGTCCTGCCCGAGGACTGTGATGCCCATGTCATGCTGCAAAATCTCCGCCAGCTGGAGGAAGAGGACCCGCAGCTGCGCGTGGTATGGAACGAACGCCTGAGCGAGATCCATTTGCAGGTCATGGGTGAAGTGCAGCTTGAGATTTTGACCCGCCTGGTTGCAGAACGCTTTGGCGTGAATGTGGCATTTGATGAAGGCAGCATTGTCTACAAGGAGACGATCGCGGCCCCCGTGATCGGCATCGGGCATTTTGAGCCGCTGCGGCATTATGCGGAGGTGCATCTGCTCATCGAGCCCGCGGAGCGCGGCACGGGCGTGCAGCTTGCAAGCGCGTGCCCGACCGATGCGCTCGACCTCAACTGGCAGCGGCTGGTGCTGACCCATCTGGCGGAAAAGACCCATCTGGGCGTGCTGACCGGCGCGCCGCTGACCGACGTGAAAATCACCCTGCTGGCCGGGCGTGCGCATGTCAAGCACACCGAGGGCGGCGATTTCCGCGAAGCGACTTACCGCGCGGTGCGCAACGGCCTGATGCAGGCGGAGAGCGTGCTGCTGGAACCTTACTATGCGTTCCGGCTCGAACTGCCCGACGCGTGTGTGGGGCGCGCCATGAACGATATCCAGCGCATGGACGGGACATTTGACGCGCCGCAGCAGCAGGGCGACAGCACGGTGCTGACCGGTACAGCGCCTGTCGCGGCGATGCGCAATTACTGGACCGAGGTTGCGGCATACACCAAGGGCCGCGGACGCCTGTCCTGCACGGCAAACGGCTATGCGCCCTGCCACAATGCAGCGCAGGTGATCGAGGCGGCCGGATACGATGCCGAGCACGATACGGAAAACACGGCGGATTCGGTGTTCTGCTCGCATGGCGCGGGGCACGTCGTCCGTTGGGACGAGGTGCGGGCGCATGCGCA
>USLE01000243.1 GCA_900555465.1 uncultured Butyricicoccus sp. | reverse complement strand
GAGTCAGAACGTGCGGGGGGCTGACCTGCAGCTCATAGCCTTCGCGGCGCATCGTCTCGATCAGGATGGACAGATGCATTTCGCCGCGGCCCATGACGCGGAAGGAATCGTTGGTGGCAGAATCCTCGACCTTCAGGGCGACATCCTTCAGCAGCTCGCGCATCAGGCGGTCACGGATCTGGCGGGAGGTGACGTACTTGCCCTCCTTGCCGGCGAACGGGGAATCGTTGACCGAGAAGGTCATCTCGACCGTGGGGTCGTTGATCTTGACGAAGGGCAGAGGCTGCACCTTGCTGGGGTCGCAGATGGTGTTGCCGATGGAGATATCGGGCAGACCTGCGAAGGCGACGATATCGCCCGCCTGGGCGCTCTCGATCGGCTCACGGCCGTTGGCCTTGAAGTCGAACAGCTTGGTGATGCGGCCGCTCATATGCACATCGGGGTTGTGCCAGTCGCAGACCTGGATGGGGCTGCCGACCTTGATAACGCCGTTCTGCACGCGGCCAACGCCCATGCGGCCGACGAAATCGTTGTAGTCAACGCTGGAAACCAGCATCTGCAGCGGCTCGTCAGGCTCACCCTCCGGCGGCTGCACATATTTCAGGATGGTGTCAAACAGGGGCTTGAGGTCCGTGCCGGAGGAAGGATCGGTCCAGTCATAGCTGGCCGTGCCGTTACGGCCGGAGCAGAAGACCATCGGGCTGTCCAGCTGCTCGTCGGTAGCACCCAGGTCCATCAGCAGCTCCAGAATCTCGTCGATGACTTCCGCAATGCGGGCGTCGGGGCGGTCGATCTTGTTGACCGCGATGACGAGAGACAGGTTTTGCTGCAAAGCCTTCTGCAGAACAAAGCGGGTCTGGGGCATGCAGCCCTCGGCTGCATCGACCAGCAGCAGAACGCCGTTGACCATCTTCAAAACGCGCTCGACCTCGCCGCCGAAGTCCGCGTGGCCCGGGGTGTCGACGATGTTGATCTTAACGCCGTTGTACTCGCAGGAGCAGTTCTTGGCAAGGATCGTGATGCCGCGCTCGCGCTCGATATCGCCGGAGTCCATGACGCGCTCGGCGACCTGCTGGTTCGCACGGAAAGCACCGGACTGCTTCAGCATCTGGTCGACCAGCGTCGTTTTGCCGTGGTCAACGTGCGCAATGATCGCAACGTTGCGGAGATTTTCCTGAATCATATACGTTCCCTCTCAAATTAGAAATGCCGATATACTGATATTTGCAGGGGTATAACCCCAATATCCACATACTATTTTATAATACGCTATTATGTTCAATTTGTCAAGAATCGCAAAACGCAAAAAAGTGTGCTATAATACAGAATATTATAGTTATATTTTACACTAATCATGCAATGAGGGGAACCACTATGGCAAATACGATGCGCCACATCAATATCATTGGTCACCAGAACCCGGACACGGACTCCATCTGCTCCGCGCTGGCCTATGCGTGGCTGAAAAACCGCGGCAGCCTGACCGGCCTGTATGAGGCCCGCCGCGCCGGGCACGTCAATCGCGAGACGAAATTTGTTTTGCAGCATTTCGGCGTCGAGCCGCCGCGCCTGTGTACCGATGTCAGCCCGCAAATTAAAGATATCGACATCCGCAAGCAGGCCGGCATTGACGGCGAAATGAGCCTGCGCGCCGCCTGGAACCTGATGCGCGATGTGGAAATCGACACGCTCTGCATCGTCGATGACGAGAACGAGCTGCAAGGCCTTATCACCATCAAGGACATTGCCGACGCAAACATGGACCTGTTTGACACGGCCGTGCTGGCCGCCGCCAACACCCGCTGCACAAATGTGTTGGAGACGCTGGAAGCGGAGCTCATCGTCGGCAACGCCGACGCCCACATTGACAGCGGCGTCATCTGCATCGGCACCAGCCCGGAAATCATGGAAGAACTGGTCAAGCCCGGCGACATCGTGCTTGTCTCCAACCGGTACGAGACGCAGATGTGCGCCATCGACTGCGGCGCACAGGCCATCATCGTCTGCTGCGGCTCGGCGGTGCCCCGCACCATCGTGGCCCGCGCCCAGGAGAAGGGCTGCGCCGTGCTGGCGACCCCCTACGACACCTACGCCGCCGCGCGGCTCATCTCCACCGCCGCGCCGGTGCGCCACTTTATGCGCACGAAAGAGCTGCTGAAATTCAGCGTCAATACGCCGATCGAGGACGCGAAAAAGGTCATGGCCAGCGTGCGCCACCGCTACTTCCCGATTCTGGACGAGAACGGCAAGTACTGCGGCGTCGTCAGCCGCCGTAACCTCTTGAACCTGCACCGCAAGCAGCTGATTTTGGTTGACCACAACGAGCGCACCCAGGCCGTGGACGGTCTGGAACAGGCGGATATTTTGGAGATCATTGACCATCACCGCATCGGCAGCCTGGAAACGACCGGGCCGGTCTATTTCCGCAATGTGCCGGTGGGCTGCACGGCAACGATTTTGTACCAGATGTACGGCGAGCAGGGCCTGACGCCCAGCCGCGAGATCGCGGGCCTGCTGCTGTCGGCCATTCTGTCCGACACACTGGTGTTCCGCTCGCCTACGTCCACCCCGCAGGACGAGGCCACCGCCAAGGCGCTGGCCGAGATTGCGGGCGAGGATATCCAGATCTACGCCGAGCAGATGTTTGAAGCGGGCGCGGACCTGACCGGCCGCACAGCCGAGGATGTGTTCAGCTCGGACTTCAAGGCGTTCAGCCGCGGCGACGTCAAGTTCGGCGTCGGCCAGTCCACCTACATGACCGACAAATCCCGCGCCGCCGCTGAGGCACTGGTGGAGCCGTATCTGCCCGAGGCCAGCCGCCGCGAGGGTCTGCCGCTGATTTTCTATATGTTCACTGACATGAAAACCCAGAGTACGGATTTGATGTTCTACGGCCACAACGCCGAGGAGATCATCCGGGATGCGTTCCATGTTGAGCCGGAAGGCGATATTGCCAAGCTACCCGGCGTCGTCAGCCGCAAAAAGCAGCTGATTCCCCCGCTGCTGGCCGCGCTGCAGGCGCGGCAGTGATACGTTGCTAAAGGATAAACGGCAGCCTTCCGGGAGGTCGCTTTCTTTTGGCAGCAAAAGAAAGCTTGCAAAGAAAACTGCCGCTGTTTCGACGCAGCGGACCCGCGACCTAGGGGCTGCACGCCCCTAGGAACCCCAAAGCGGAAGTCGGAAGGGGCGGTGGCTACGCGAACGCAGTATTACTGTTCGCGCTTAACGCCCCCGCCCCTTCCTTCACTTTTGAGTCGGGTGTTCCCCCGAACCCCCGCGGCGATAAACTTCTTATCGCTCTGTAG
>USLE01000242.1 GCA_900555465.1 uncultured Butyricicoccus sp. | reverse complement strand
GCTCAACCCGCTCGCGCGCTCCCACTCCGCGTTCATGTCGAATTCGTTGACCGCGCTGACCTTGAACCCCGCCAGCTCGCTCGGAGCAAGGCTCATCGTGCGGACGAACGCCGCTGCGCCGCGGAACACCTCGACCGCCTGATCGACGCCCACGCCGCCCGAGGACACCATCGTCACGCCGTTCGCGTCAAACCGCAGGCTCGCGCCGTATGCGCCGCGCCGGTCGCGCAGCTCGGGCAGCATATATTTCGCGGTCAGCACCGCGCTGAGTACGTTGTAGGCCGCCATGTTTTCCGGAGTCTGCTCAAATTTCCCGATCAGCATCACATGGTTGGAGTCCTGCGTGTTCGAGGACACCACGATCGCGCTCGGCCAGCCCTGCGGCATCCATTCGCAGGAGGATGCGCCCGTGCCCGCGGGCAGCGCGGAGACAAAACCCGCCGCGGCCTGCCGGAAGGCGGTATAGTCCGCGCGGCTGCCGGTGAACTCGGCAGAAACGCCCGTGCGCTGCAAGGCGCTGTTCAAAAGGCTGCGCATCTGCTCAAGCAGCGCCGCGTCGCCAGCCGGATCGTCCACAGCCCTGTCGATAAAGTCCTTGTACGACATGGACGAGCCGACGAAACCCGCCGGGATGCTGTCCATGAACCGGTTGGCCTGGGTGCTGGCCTGCAGCATCATGCTGTATTCGTAGTAATACGGGTCGCTGTACAGCGCGCGCAGAGCGCTTTTCCGCTCGGTCAGGAAGGTGCGCAGCGCCGCCGCATCGTCCAGCGGCGGGTTTTGCAGCCATTCCGCCAGCGCCTGCACAGCCTCCCCCGCCTTGCCTGCTTCGCCCGAGCCGCCGACGGAAAGCGCCGGATGCAGGGTGTCCGGGTCGCCGTACTGCTCGCCCGCGGTCACGCCGAGGTACGCGGAAAGCCCTGCCGCCTCCATGCGGTCGCCCAAAAACTCACACAGCAGGCACCACAGCGCGGTATCCTCATTCTTGATCTCCACCGGGAAGTAGAACGAGAAGGACGGTGCTTCGCTCTCTGCATCCTCGTTAAAATAATACGTCACGCCGTCCGCGGTCTCGCTCTCCTGGTTCATGGAAAACGGGTCGTCCGCAAAGTCCGCCAGATCGAGCACGGGCAGGCGGGCGAGCACCTCCGGGTCATCCGGCTGGTCGAGCCAGGCGTTAAAGTCCGCAGTGTCCTGCTTGACCTGCTCGAGCTCCGCGGCGGTCAGCTGCGGCTCATACGTCGTCGGCTGCGACGCGCCGTTGCCCGAGACCACGATGGTCTGATACGGGCTGTCCCGCCACTCCGCGGCTAGCGCCTTGAAGTACGCCTGATCGCTCCGCAGGCCGGTGATCACGTCCGCGCGGCCGACGCAGGCCAGCGGGTCGCCCGCATAGGTAAAGCCCATGAACACCTCTTCGCGGCCGAACTGCTGCGCTTCCTCCTGCTGGTCGAGCGAGCTGTTCAGCGCGTCCGCCGGGATGCCGTTCTGCACGACATCGTCCAGCGCTTTCTGCATCGCCGCGACCGCCGCGTCCTTCTGCGCCACCGGCACTTGGGACAGGATCAGGCCGACGTTGTAAATACCGCCCGAGTTGCCGCCCACGGTGTACGCGAGCGCATCCGGGAACTGCTCGCGCAGGGTCTGCTGCAAGCAAGTGAGCAGCGCGCCCCACGCCTCGGTCTTTTTGGTATCCAGCAGGCTCGGGCCGTGCGCCATGAAGCCGATATCGACCGTCTGCGTCGCGTCCGTGACGTTGTACTCCTGCACGGTCTGCGTCTGTGCAATGGGTTCAGCCTCGATCTGAATATCCGGCGCGCTCCCGGTATCGGCCTCGTCCAGATAGCCGTCCAGCATTCGGAGCGTCTTGCCGATATCCTGCTCGCCCGCCGTATAGACCAGCATATTGGAGGGCGTGTAGTAGGTGTCGTACACCCGCATCACGTCCTCATAGGTCAGATCGAAGATATCCGGGATCGCGCCGCCCGCGTCAAAGGTCGGCGAGGTGTCCCCATACAGATTTTCGTACAGCTGGCCGGACACAAAGTTCAGCGAGTTCTGCGCCGTGTCCAGATTGCGCAGGCGCAGCTCGCTGTACACGATGCCGTTGTACTGTGCCTTGCCGTCCGCGTACTCGATGCGGATGCCCTGCTGCCTGAAGATATTCGGCTCGGTGCGCAGGCGCGGGAACAGCACACAGGTGGTGTAGATGTCCGCGAGGTTATAAAAATCCTGCTCATCCGCGGTCGAGAACACATAGGTCGTGTAATCCTCGCTCGTGTATGCGTTGATCTCCTGCGCGACCGAGCTGTTCTGCAGGATGTGCATCAGGTCATTGAGCGGATACTGCTCGCTCCCGCACAGCAGCGAATGCTCAAGCACATGGTTCGCGCCCTTGTTGTCCTCGGGCGGGGTGCGGAAGCCGATCGCAAACTCGCGTGTTTCGCTGCCGTTGTCCAACCACACCACCTGCGCACCCGTGTCCGTGTGCTCGAGCAGATGATAGGTGCCGCCGTCCGCGGACTGGGTTTTGACCTCGGCAAAGCCGTACTGCCCGTAGCTGCCCGCCGCAAGCGCCTGCACCGGCGTAAACGGCACCAGAAGCGCCGCGGCTGTCACCAGCGCCGCCAGCTGTTTTTTCATGGGATCCACCTCGTCTTTCCGTGTTATCTGTACTGTGTGTTGTAGTACAGTTATTATATTAGCAAACCGCTGCCGGACTGTCAACAGCGGTTTGCGTAATTTCAGGCTTCGATGACCTCCTGCGCCATCTGGAAGAAGTCGTCTGCGGTCAAAGTAGCGGGATTATAGGTGTAGATGGAATAAGCGAGTCCATCTTCGATCCATGAAACGCGGTAGAATGTATTCTCCTCGCGCTCGGACGAGCCGTAAGCAATGTTGATCTCGCCGCGCTCGAAAGCCGCCTGCTCCTCTGCGGTCGGCTGGATACTGCCATCTCCCGGCAGCGCAATACCCTTCATCTCGCGGTAGTGCACCTCGGTGCCCGCTACCGTGCTCACGGTATCATACGGCGAGGTATATTCTCCTTCTTCCTGCACCGGCTCTGCCGCAAATGTCAGATCCGCGCCATCCTTTTCATACGTCAGCATGATGCCGGTAAAGCTGCCCAGCGTATTGCCGCTGTCATCTCTTTTGTCAACTGTGTCCTCATAGCCCTTGTCAAACGTGTAGCCGTTCGAGAACGACGCGACATACTTTGCGCCCGGCACATGCTCCTGCACGTATTCCGCCGTTTCAGCAAAATCCGTCCAGCTCTGATTGAGCATGGTGCTCGAATACCAGCCCACAA
>USLE01000241.1 GCA_900555465.1 uncultured Butyricicoccus sp. | reverse complement strand
GGAAATCACGGTCATCGGCCCTGCCGCAAAATACGAGGCGCTGTGCACCGGTCTGGACGAAAACGGGCACCTGCTCGTCCGCGGCAAGGACGGGCAGGAGCACACGCTGTCCTCGGGCGAAATCAGCATCCGGTTCTGATCGGTTATTCACCCATCTGCAGAGGGAAAAATCGTGACTGACAAAAAAGTGATCGTGAATTTTACAGCCCTGACATTTGGAATCGCCTATCTGGTGTCCGGTGTGTTGATTGTCCTCGGGCAGTTTGGCTATCGGGTTTACAGCTGGGTCGATACATTGCCGCAGTTCTGTGCCAATATCCCCTTTGCAGTCTATATCCTGTCCCCGGCGATCGCTTCGTATCTCGTTTTGAAGCGAAGCCGTCAAGTCGCCGGCCTGCGGGCATGGCTGCAAACCGTTTTCCATGCGAAAAACAGCGGATATCCTTATCTGCTCGTCATCGCAGGGCTGGTACTCTATTTTTCACTGCACGCGGCATTTTCCGGGCGCGCAGAACTGGCGCTTCCCTTTTATGTGTTTTTTCTCTCCCTGCCGGGCAATCTTTTGATCGGCGGGTTGGAGGAAGCCGGCTGGTCGTATATCCTGCAGCCGGGGCTTGCCAAGCAATTCGGCTATGCGACGTCCTGCCTCCTGTCCGGCATGATCTGGATCCTGTGGCATGTCCCGCTGTTCTTCCTGCCGGGGACCCGCCACGCAGAAGGCCTGATCCCCTTCGGGATGTTTGCCGTGCAATGTATGGCGCTGCGCTTTTTCTTCGGCGCGGTCCGCAGGATATCCGGGAAAAGCGGTGTGTTTATGTGCGTGCTGTTCCATACCATGTTCAATGCAGCGTCCTCTGTCTTTGCCGCCGTGACAGCGACCTGGCCGGGAACGATCGCCGCAAACGCCGCAATTGTGCTTGTTTCCATCCTTACCGTTGCGGTATCGAGCAAAAAGCAAATCCATCATATATAAATATTTATATAAAGGAGCAACCATCTATGTTTCAAACCGCCGCAGGCGTCCGCATCCCCTTTCCGGAAAAGCTGTCCGAGCAGTACCAGCAGGACGGCGACACCCTGACAAGCAATCTGAGCTTTGAAAAGCTCGCAGACTTTGTCCGCGCGTTTTACGCCGAGCTGGACGAGCCGCTGTTCCTCGCCATCCACCCGGATGCGGAGGCGGATGAGGTCTGGTATCTGGACAACATGACCAAAAAGCAGCTGACCATGATTCTGGACGGCTACGGCGAGCTGCTGTATCAGGACGGGCTTTCCGCCTTTGCCATCGGCTCGCTCGCGACCGAGGAGGAGCTGTTCGTGCAGAAGTACAAGGTGCTGTCCATTTACAGCCCGCGCATCGGCCGCTTTGCCAAACTGCTCGAGCGCTTCGGCGTCACGCGGACGGACAGGCTCGTCACCGCGTGGGACACGTTTTCCAAGGAGCATCCGGGCGAGGCCCAGCGGCTGGAGATCGCCGGGCAGACCGTGCCGGATATGATCAAGGAATTGCAGAAGATCGGCATGTATAAAGGCTGACGCAAATGCGTCAGCCTTTTTCCTTTAAATAAACAACTTGACCTCCGCCCGGCGTTTGTATCCTTCCTCGAGCTCGGTCTTATGGTATAAGTATCCGGGGTCGTCGTAGTATTTCGCGCCGCGCGGGCATTTTTTGATGCACGCGCCGCACTTGATGCAGATGCCGGTGAACTGCCGCACATCCTGCGGGTCGATCGACCCCATCGGGCAGACCGCGGCACAGATGCCGCAGTTATCGCACTGATCGTTCGTCTTGGGCTTGACCTTGCGGATGTCGATCGAATTGCCCGCGCGGTCACGCGGCTGATAATAGTCGCGGTCTGCCTTCGCGCGGCCGGGAACCTCGATCACCGGGGTATCCGCATCCAGCGCCGGAACGCGCGCCGCCGCCTGCTCTGCAAACTGCGCCGCCAGCGCCAGATCGTCCGCATCCGGCCGCCCTGCCGCAAGCGTATCGGAGAACGAGTGCTCGCAGGCAAAGGCCGCCGCCGCAAACGGACGGAACCCGTTATCCGCCAGAATATCGCGCAGCTCGATGAGTGAATCGTCAAACGCGCGGTTGCCGAAGGTCACGACCGGCACCGCCGCCGCGCCGTTGCCCTTGACGGTCGTCAGGTATTTCAGCAGCACGTTCGGCACGCGCCCGGCATAGGTCGGCGTCCCGAACACCACCACGTCCTCCGGCCCGAACTCCGGCGCGCCCTGCCGCGCCGCAGGCAGCGTAAAATCGTATTCCTCGAGCGGGAGCCCCAGCCTGTCCGCCATTTTGCCCGCGACCGCGGTCACAACCGTTTTGGTCGTTCCGGTTGCGCTCCAGTACATTGCCCAAATCTTTTTCGCCTGCATGCAGCGTCCCTCCTTGCCCTTATATAAGGTAAGTATAGCAGACCCGCCGCATGCCGTCAAAGCCCCGGCCGGGTGTTTTAATCGTAAAACTTCCCCTTGAAGAAATTCTCGTTCCCGAGCGGCTTTGCCGTCAGCCGGAACATCACGCAGCCGTCCGGGCACACAATATCCCTGGTATATCTGTCGCTCCCGCCGACGTTCTCCAGATCGCCCCCGCTCCGCACCGCTTCCATGAGCGGGAACAGCATCATCATGGTTTTGGAGCAGATGCCCTGCCCGTCCTGATTGACCGGGCAGCCATAGGTGCAGGTGTACTTGTCCCCGATCTCTTCCCCGTTGCGGCAGTACCGCTCGGTATGGTCGCTGCGCAGAAAGCCCGTCACCTCGACCGTAAACTCATATTCTTCCGCATACCACTTTTTCATGCCTGTCCCTCCCATGCTTTTTTATATTGTATCACACAGCCGCAGCGCGTCACAACGTCAATTCCTTACCCCCCTGCTGCGCGCAAAAAGAAAAGGACCGCAAAACAGCGGTCCTTTCTGTTTAACATCATATCTCCATGATGATCGGCAGCACCATCGGGCTGCGCTTGGTCTTTTTGAACAGGTAATCGCTCACGTCGCCCTTGATGGCGGACTTGAGGCTGTTCCAGTCGCGCAGGTTCTCCACCGCGCAGCGGTCGAGCGCCATCTGCGAGATCGTGCGCAGCTCCTCCATGAGCGCCTCGGCTTCCTTGACGTACACAAAGCCGCGGGAGACGATATCCGGGCCCGCAATGACAACGCCCGTGGTCGCGTCCACCGTGACGACGATGACCAGCAGGCCGTCCTCGGACAGGTGCTTGCGGTCACGCAGCACCGCAGTGCCGACGTCGCCGATGCCCAGTCCATCGACCAGCAGGCGGCCGGCGGGCACCGAATTGCCCAGCCGCGCGGAGTTCTCGCC
>USLE01000240.1 GCA_900555465.1 uncultured Butyricicoccus sp. | reverse complement strand
CTGGACTGGGTCGTTAACGCCCAGCGCGCCCAGAAAGCCGGGCAGCAGGATCGCGCCCACAATGCCGGTGAACACTACCGAGATCGCCGTGACCGCGGACAGGCCGCCCAGCATATCGGAAAGGGAGACCGCGATCGGCGTGGTGACCGATTTGGGCACGAGCGAGCGCATGGTCACATCCGACAGGCCGAACAGCCGGCTGAACCCGATTACGCTGACGATTGAGACCAGCGAGCCGACCAGTGCCCCGGCCAGAATGGGCAGCAGGTTGGCGCGCAGCACCTCCAGCTTGCGGAAGATGGGGACTGCGAGCGCGACCGTCGCAGGCGTGAGGAAGAACGAGATCAGGTCGCCCGCGCTCTCGTAGGTCTGGTAGGCGGTCCCGCTGGCAACCAGCAGCACGCCGACCAGCACGGATGCGATCAGCAGCGGGTTGCACAGCGGCGAGCCGGTCTTTTGCTGGATCCGCAGGCCGAGCGCATAGCAGGCGATCGACACGCACATCCAGAACACGGGGGAGGACAGGAGTTCGCTCATGCTTTCCTACCTCCGCGCCGCTGCAGGCGGCAGACCAGATGCACGGTCAGCGCGGTGGCCGCCGCAGTGCACAGCGTGGTCAGCACGCATACCGCCAGGATCGCCAGGATTTCGCTTTTGATCTGCGAAAAGACTTCGAGCACGCCCAGGCAGGCGGGCAGGAAGAAAAACGCCATATTCTGCAGCAGAAAATCCGCGGTGTCTTCCACATGGCCCGGCCGCACCGCGCCCAAAACGAGCAGGACCAAAAGCAGCGCCAGCCCCAGCACATTGCCGGGCAGCGCGCCGCGCAGCAGGATGGAAAGGGCGTCGCCCGCTATGCAGCAAGCGAGCAGGACGCCCAGTTGTTTCAGGTATCTCAAGTATCTTCTTCTTCTTTCTCGGTTTCGTAGTCTGCGGTCATGGCGGAAAGCAGGGTCTGGTAGATCGCTTCCGCATTGGCCTTAAAGGTATGCTCCAGCATGGAGGCCTGCGCGCGGCTGACCACATCCATCTCGACCGCGAAAACCTGCTCCATCTCCATGCGGACGGTCAGGTCGTTCGCCGCGCGCTCGGTGACCGAGGTATGGATGGCGGCGTCGCGGCGGATCTGGCGCACCACCCGCAGCGCGGAGCGCTGCGCGGCCTCACGCACCGGATAGGGCAGCTGCTTTTCGAACACCCGGATCGCCTCGCGGCCCTTGTCTGTGATGCTGTAAAGCGTGTCGTCCCCGCCCGTGCGCTCCTCGATGTGGCCCGTGGGGACCATCTCATAAAATGCCTCGCTCAGCTCGAAATAGCCGAACCCCTCGTCGCACCAGGTCGTCAGATCGACGACCGTGCTGAAGCTGACCGGGAAGGGCAGCAGGTCCATAGCGAACAGGATGAGGAATTTGATATCCTCCTTGGAGTGGATGAACCCATAGCGGACCATTGTGCCGGCCTCCTTTGATGCAAAATCTGTTTTCTCAGTATACCCCAATTTGCCGGAAAAAGCAACTGCGGCGCGGCGGCGTTTGCGCGGCCGCCGTGTTTCCTGCGCTTGCATTGTGCATGGATTTCTTTTACAATGAAACCAACAGAACGGTTTTACGGAGGGGATACCATGCTGGAAAAGGTTCCGTCTGCGGCTGCGATGGCTGAATTGCTCGGCGAGCCCTTGTTTGCAGTTTGGCAGGAGTTGTGCGCGGTCATTGATGCGAAATACGAGATGGAGCGGCTGTGGAACGCCGGCGGCAAGAATTGGGACTATGAATACAAATACCGCAGGGGCGGCAAAACGCTTTGCAGCCTGTATGCGAAAAGCGGCTGTATGGGCTTTCTGATCATCTTCGGGAAAACGGAAAGGGCAAAGGTGGAGGAGATCAGGGACACGCTTTCGGATGCCGTCTGCCGGCAGTATGACGAGGCCGAAACCTACCACGACGGCAAATGGGTCATGTTTGAACCGACGGACACCGCTCAGTTTGATGATTATATGAAACTGCTGGCGATCAAGCGGAAACCCAACCGGAAATAACCCTTTCCCGTTACCGGGCGAAAAAACGCACAAACGGGAAGCGAACGGATGTACGATTTTTTGGCAGGCGGGGGCGTAAAAAGCTGTTGAAGAACAGAGAGCGGCGCGGTATAATAAACACGACCCCGCCGCACAGCGTCCGAGTCGCTTTGCGGCGGTTTTTACATTGATTTTTTAGCAAATGGGGAAGGCCACATGTCGGAAATCATCCTGCGTCCCGCGACCGAAGCCGATGCCGCGGAAATGCTGGCGCTGTATGCGCCGTATGTCATCCAGACCACTGTGTCGAGCGAATACGAGCCGCCCTCGCTGGAGGAGTTCGTCGGGCGCATGCGCACCTACACCGCGCGCCTGCCGTGGCTCACCTGCACGGTGGACGGCGAGATCGTCGGCTACGGCTACGCCTCGCCGCACCGTACGCGCGCGGCGTACCAGTGGTCGGTCGAGACCTCGATCTATGTTGCGCCCGAGTGGCACCGGCACGGCATCGCAGGCGCGATTTATGCCGCGCTGTTTGAACTGCTCGCCATGCAGGGATACTATAATATATATGTCGGCATCACCTCGCCCAACGAGCGCTCGATGAAGTTCCACAAGGCGATGGGCTTTATCATCTCGGGCGCATATCAGGAGAGCATGTACAAGTTCGGCCAGTGGCGCGATGTGCTGTGGATGGGCAAGAGCCTGCGCCCGCACGAGGGCGAGCCGCAGCCGACCGTGCCGTTCCCCGAGATCCAGGACAGCCCGCTGGTCAGCCGCGCCCTGCGGCAGGCGGCGCAGCGCGTCCACCTGTAACGGATATAAAGAAGGGAGGTCCTGTCATGGCGGATAACCCGCACAGCGGACACCGCAAAAGGATGATGGAAAAGCTCCGGCGGTTCGGCATGGACGTGTTCAGCGACCACGAGGTGCTGGAGATCCTGCTGTATTTCGCCATCCGGCAGGGCAATACCAACCCGACCGCACACCGCCTGCTCGACCGGTTCGGCTCGCTGCATGCGGTGTTTGAAGCGCCGGCCGAGCAGCTCTGCGAAATCGAGGGCATCGGCCCGCACTCGGCGGACCTGATCAAGACCGTGTTCGGGCTCTTCGGCCGGTATCAGGCGGATGTGGCGAAGATGGAGCGCCACCGCGACAGGCTGACCAGCATCGAGCGCGTGGGCGAATATTTTGTGCCGCAGTTTGCCTGCGAGCAGGACGAGGTGCTGCTCGCGGCGTATCTGGACGGCGCGGGGCGCGTGATCAAGTGCGAGGAGATCGCCCGCGGCGGCCACGCGCACGTTTCGATCGATCCATAC
>USLE01000239.1 GCA_900555465.1 uncultured Butyricicoccus sp. | reverse complement strand
GTGTTTACCGTCTCCGCCGCCCCGGGCGCCAGCAGCGCCACCCCCGCGGCCACCACGCCGACTGCCAGCACGCCTGCCACCACTTTTTTCACCGATACCTTGGCTGCAAAAACGATCATCGCATTGTCCCCTCCTGCTTTTGCTCTATCCTATGCGCAGCGCGGACAACGTAGAACTGCATCAAATAAAAAAATACCGCCGCAGATGCGGCGGTATTGCTCTTAATCGGGATATTCTACTTTACGCTTTGACCTGCGCGGCGATCTCGTCGGCAAGCGCCTCGAGCGCTGCGCGCTGGCCGTCCGCCAGCGCGGACTTGACTGCGACCGTGTTTTCCAGCACGGTCATTTCCTTCATGCCTTCAATCATCGTGCGCATGTGGCGCGCCGAGGCCGGCGCCCAGGTGCCGTTTTCCAGCAGGGCGACCGTGCGCTTCTGCAAATTGAGCGCCTTGATATCCGCGAGGTAGGACTCCATGCGCGGGTGCAGGCCGCCGTTATAGGTCGGCGCCGCGAGCACCAGATGGCTCAGGCGGAAGCTCTCCGCCACCAGCTCGGATACATCGGTCTCGGAAACATCATACATCGCGATATTGCGCACGCCGCGCTCTGCGAGCAGGCCCGCCAGTACGTTCGCAGCGTTCTCCGTATTGCTGTACATGGTCGCATAGGCGATCAGGACACCCCTGACCTCCGGCTCGTAGGTGCTCCACTTCTGGTACTTGTCCAGCAGCAGCCCCAGATCCGCCTGCCAGACCGGACCATGCAGCGGGCAGATGGTCTCGATATCCAGCGCAGACGCTTTTTTGAGCAGCGCCTGCACCTGCGCGCCATACTTGCCGACAATATTGGTGTAATACCGGCGCGCATCGTTCATCCACACGCTGTCGATGTCGATCTCGTCGTCCATGATATTGCCCGCCAGCGCACCGAACGAACCAAATGCGTCCGCGGAGAACAGGGTCTTGTTCAGCTCGTCATAGGTGACCATGACCTCGGGCCAGTGCACCATCGGCGCCATGATGAAGTGCAGCGTATGGCGGCCGGTGGAGAGCTTGTCCCCCTCGGCAACGACCAGCGCGCGCTCCTTCGCGTCCATTCCGTAGAACTGCTGCAGCATGCCCAGCGCCTTGGCGCTGCACACGAGCTTGGCCTCCGGATAGCGGCGCAGCATTTCCTCGATCATTGCGCAGTGATCCGGCTCCATATGCTGGACGACCAGATAGTCCAGCGCGCGCCCGCCCAGCGCATAGGTGACATTCTCGCAGAACAGGCGGCTGATCGAGTCATCCACCGTGTCCAGCAGCACGGTCTTTTCGTCCAGCAGCACATAGCTGTTATACGATACCCCGCGCGGGATGGGGAACAGATTTTCAAACCGGCTCAGGCGGCGATCACTGCCGCCAACATAGATAAGATCCTCTTTGATCTTTCTGGTACTGTGCATCGCACGACACCTCCGTGTAATATTATCTGTGAAAATTGTAACATATTTTTGCAGATGCGTCTACCCTGTCGCGCCGCTCGTGTTTACAAAAAAACCGGCTGTAAAAACAGCCGGTTTTTGACGATATTTTAAAAATCGCAATTTTTATTCCTTGTTCAGCGCTTCCAGTCTTGCCTTGTTCTCGGCGATGACCTTCTCCTGCACCGGTACGGGCGCCTCGTCGTAGCGCTCGAATTTGGAGACGAACGAGCCGCGGCCCTGCGTCATCGAACGCAGCGTGATCGCGTAATCCGCCAGCTCCGCCATCGGGCACTCAGCCACAATCTCCTGCTTGCCGCCGTCGACCGGGTTCATACCCATGATGCGGCCGCGGCGCTTGTTCAGGTCGCCGATAACGTCGCCCATGTAGGCATCCGGGATCAGGACCTTCATCGAGCATACGGGCTCGAGCAGCACGGGGCTGGCCTGCGGGATGCCGGCCTTGTAGGCCAGGCGCGCCGCCATCTTGAAGGACAGCTCGTTCGAGTCAACGTCGTGGTAAGAGCCGTCGAGCAGGGTCGCGCGCAGGCCGACCATCGGATAGCCGGCGAGCACGCCGTGCTCCATCGCCTCGCGGATGCCCTTATCGACCGCCGGATGGAAGTTCTTCGGCACCGAACCGCCGAAGATCTTCTCTTCGAACAGGTAGTCGCCTTCCGGATACGGCGCGAACTCCATCTTGACGTGGCCGTACTGGCCGTGGCCGCCGGACTGCTTCTTATGCTTGCCTTCCACGGTGACCGCCTTGCGGATCTTCTCGCGGTAGGGCACGATCGGCGGGGTCAGTTCGACTTCGACGCCGAATTTATCCTTGAGCTTGGAGCACAGGACGTCCAGATGGATATCGCCCGCGCCCGAAATGGTGTGCTGCTTGGTCTCCGGGTTGAACTCGGTCTCGAAGGACGGGTCCTCGTCATGCAGGCGCGCCAGACCGGAGGAGATCTTCTCTTCCGCGCCCTTGACCTTGGGCTGGATGCCCTGCGTGTAGCACGGCGGCGCGAACTCGATCGGCTCGAGCTCGACCTTGCGCACGCTCATCGAGAGGGTGTCGCCCGTCTTGGTGGTGACCAGCTTGGAGACCGCGCCGATATCGCCGCAGCCGACGACCGGCACCTCGGTGGTCTTCTTGCCGCAGACCGTGTAGATGTGGCCCATCTTTTCGTTCGCGTCCGCGCGCTTGTTGACCAGCGTCATGTCCTGCTTGACCTCGCCGGACATCACCTTGAAGTAAGAGAAGCGGCCGTACTGGTCGGCGACCGTCTTGAATACAAACGCACAGGTCGAGCCGTTGGGCGTGCAGTTGATCTCGATCAGCTCGCCCTTCTCGTCCTCGCAGATCTCAACCGGCTTTTCGTCCGGGGACGGCATGTAGTCCGCAATGCCCTTGAGCAGTGCGTAGGAACCGATGCCGGTTGCCGCGGTGCCGCAGAATACCGGCGCGATGACCAGGTCCTTGACGCCCTGGCGGATGCCCGCGATCAGCTCGTCGTCCGAGAATTCCTCGCCCGCGAAGTAGCGCTCCATCAGCTCTTCGGAGAGCTCGGCCACGTTTTCGCACAGCGCCGCGCGGTGCTGGTCGATGCGGTCCTTCATGTCGTCCGGGATCGGGATCTCGACGCGCTTGTTGCCTTCCATGCGGTAGGCCTTGCGGATGACGCAGTCGACGACGCCGACCGTGTCGCGGTTGCCCTCGAAGATCGGGACAACGACCGGCGCGACCGATACGCCGAACTGCTTCTGCAGCTTATGCAGCGAGGTGTAGTAATCCGAATTCTCCTCGTCGATCTTGGAGATGTAGAACATGCGCGGCATCGAGCGCGCCTCGCAGCGCTCCCACGCCTTCTCCGT
>USLE01000238.1 GCA_900555465.1 uncultured Butyricicoccus sp. | reverse complement strand
CTGCCAAGGCTTCCAAGTAAGTTTTTGACTGCGAAAGCATAATTAAAAGAGCCTGTCCGATCGGACAGGCTCTTTTTTTCATCCGGCAGCAAAGGATAGAACACTGAAAAGGGGGGGGCGCGGCCGCTCGGCCGCGCCCCCCCTTATGAGAAAGGATGGCTTATTCGTTTGTCTCAGCGGGCTGCGGAGCAGCGTCCGCCGGGTGCAGGACCAGCTTGCCGTCCGCCTCGTCCAGCGTGACATGGTCGCCGGCCTTGATCTTGCCCTCGAGGGACTCCTCGGCGACAAGGTCCTCGACCTCGTTCGTGACCGCGCGGCGCAGCGGGCGCGCGCCGTAGACCGGGTCAAAGCCTGCCTTGGCAAGATGCTTCTTGGCAGCGTCGGTCCAGTCCATCGTGATCTCCATGTCCTGCATGCGGGACGCGACCTGACGCAGCATGTTGTCTGCGATCTGGGCGATCTCGTCCTCGCTCAGGCGGTTGAACACGATGATATCGTCGATACGGTTGAGGAACTCAGGGCGTACCGCGTTCTTGAGCTCGCTCATCACGTCCTCCTTGATCTGCTCAAAGGTGCGCTCCGCTTCACTTGCGTCGCCCTCGGCAAAGCCCAGCGACTTGCGGCTCTTGCCGGTGATCTTCTGCGCGCCGATGTTGGAGGTCATGATGATAATCGTGTTCTTGAAGTCGATGTGGCGGCCCTGGCCGTCGGTCAGCACGCCGTCCTCGAGGATTTGCAGCAGGATGTTGAACACATCCGGATGCGCTTTCTCGATCTCGTCGAACAGCACGACCGAGTACGGATGGCGGCGCACCTTTTCCGAGAGCTGGCCGCCCTCGTCATAGCCGACGTAGCCCGGAGGCGAGCCGATCATGCGGGAAACCGCATGCTTTTCCATGTATTCCGACATTTCAATGCGGATCATGGCATTCTCGTCGCCGAACATGGCCTCGGCGAGCGCCTTGGACAGCTCGGTCTTGCCGACGCCGGTCGGGCCGAGGAACAGGAACGAGCCGATCGGGCGCTTGGGGTCGCGCAGGCCGACACGGCCGCGGCGGATCGCCTTGGCGACCGCGGTGACGGCTTCATCCTGCCCGATGACACGCTGATGCAGCGTATCTTCGAGGTGCAGCAGGCGCTGGCCCTCGTCCTCGGTCAGCTGGGACACCGGCACGCCGGTCCAGCCGGAAATCACGGCTGCAATGTCGTCCGGGGTAACGGCGCCGTGCGTCCTGGTCTGCTCATCCGACCATTCCTTCTTGCGGGCTTCGAGCGCGTCGCGCTTTGCCTTCTCTTCGTCGCGCAGCTTGGCGGCATTCTCGTAGTCCTGGCCCTTGACAGCCTCTTCCTTCTTCGCAGCGATGGCGGCGATCTCGTCCTCCAGCTGCTTGAGGTCCGGCGGCGCGGTCAGCGTGGACAGACGGACGCGCGAGCACGCCTCGTCGATCACGTCGATGGCCTTGTCCGGCAGGAAACGGCCGGTCACATAGCGGACGGACAGCTTGACCGCCGCGTCAATGGCTTCGTCCGGGATCTTGATGCGGTGGTGCGCTTCGTAGCGGTCGCGCAGGCCCTTGAGGATCGCGACAGCGTCCTCCGGGGAGGGCTCGTCGATCTGGACAGGCTGGAAGCGGCGCTCGAGCGCAGCGTCCTTCTCGATGTTCTTGCGGTATTCGTCCAGCGTGGTCGCGCCGATGACCTGCACCTCGCCGCGGCTCAGCGCGGGCTTTAAGATGTTGGCCGCGTCCGCCGCGCCTTCGGCAGCGCCCGCGCCCATCAGCATGTGCATCTCATCGACAAACAGGATGGTGTCCTTCTTGGCGGTCAGCTCTTCGATGACCTTCTTGATGCGCTCCTCGAACTCGCCGCGGTACTTGGTGCCCGCGATCATGCCGGTCAGGTCGAGCGAGACAACGCGCTTGTCCTTCAGGGTTTCCGGCACATCGCCCGCGACGATCTTCTGCGCCAGCCCCTCGACGACAGCGGTCTTGCCGACGCCCGGGTCGCCGATCAGTGCCGGGTTGTTCTTGGTGCGGCGGGACAGGATCTGGATGACGCGCTGGATTTCTTTTTCACGGCCGATGACCGGGTCGAGCTTGCCTTCCTTGGCAGCGGCAGTCAGATCGCGGCCAAACTGGCTGAGTGCGTCGCCGGATGCGCCGTTCGCAGCGCCGGGCGCGCCGTTTTCGGCAAAGCCGCCCTGCTGGGCGCCGCCGAGCGCTTCCTGCAACTTCTCGATCAGCATCTGCGGGGTCACCTTGAGGTTGGCCAGCGCGGTCAGTGCGACGTTCTGGCCCTCGTTGAGGATGCCGAGCAGCAGATGCTCGGTGCCGACGTAGCCCGTGCCCATCTGGCTTGCTGCGCGGATGGACAGCTCGATGATGCGCTTGGTGCGCGGGGTCATGCCCTGCGGGGCCGTGCTGTCGGGCGTGCCGCGGCCGGACAGATCCTCGATCTGCTTGACCAGCGCGTCGTCTGTTACGCCCGCGGCAGCGAGCGCCTTGGCGGCCGGGCCGCCGCCCTCACGCAGCAGGCCGAGCAGCAGGTGCTCCGAGCCGATATAGCTGTGTCCGAACGAACCTGCGGCTTCCTGTGCCTTTGCCAGCGCCTGCTGGGCGCGCTCGGTGAAACGGTTTTGATAGAACATAGGTCAACACTCCTTTCAGAGTTTGCAATCTAAAATGAATTGGTATGGCGTTTACGCGAACCGGATGTTCTGCGCGGCTTCGCGCAGCATGGCGGCACGCTTCTGGTCGCGCTCCTGCGGCGCGCCGGTCAGCATGGACGGGCGGATGCGCTGCTCGAGCGTGTACAGCTTCTGCGGGTCGATGCCGGACAGCATACCCATCTGCAGGCCGACCAGCACGTCCGAGATGCACTGGATGGCCTCTGCGGTCTCGATCAGGTAGGCCGAACGCATGGTGCCTGCCGCGCGGTAGATGCGGTCGCGCAGGCCGGCTTCGTTCTGGCTGCGCACCTGCTCGCGCGCCTTCTTCTCCGCGTCAATGATGGTGGTCGCGGTCTCGACCAGCTTGTCGGTCAGTTCGGCGGCGGAAGCGCCCAGCGTGACCTGGTTGGAGATCTGGTAGAACCCGCCGACCGCCTTGGAGCCCTCGCCGTAGGCACCGCGCACCGCGCAGCCGCGGCTGCCGGCGTAGCCGACCATGCGGCTCATGGAATTGGTCGCGGTCAGCATGGGCAGGTGCAGCATGATGGATGCGCGCAGGCCGGTGCCGACATTGGTCGGGCAGGCGGTCAGGTAGCCCAGCCGCTCGTCATAGGCGAACGGGAGCGCGGCTTCGATCAGCGAAGCGATGCGGTTCGCGGTCTCGAGGCACTCCCTGGGGCACAGACCCGTGCCGATGACCTGCAGCCGCAGATGGT
>USLE01000237.1 GCA_900555465.1 uncultured Butyricicoccus sp. | reverse complement strand
CACCGCCGCCAACGCGGTCGATGATGCGCAGCTCGTACTTCTTGGAGAAGCAGTATTCGCCGGTCTTGGCGTCGAACAACATTGCGCTCCAGCCGTTGTCGGACGCGGAGTGGGACTCGCGCAGGGTGATGGCAACCTTCTCGAAGCCAAACTTGTCAGCCAGCTGCTTGGCAACCGACTTGTAGCCCTCGTGGTTGATCTCGCCCGCGTAGATGTCGGTCGCCTCGGCCTCGATGCCGAATACGTCCTTTGCGTCCTCCTCGTTGGAGATGCACACGTCAACATACTGGCACAGGTCGGTCATGGCCTCGCGCGCCTGCTCGCGGGTCCACAGCTTGCCGCGGTAGTTCAGGTCGCAGGAGATCTTGACGCCGTGCGCCTTGGCCGCCTGGCAGGCCTCGCGGCAGATATCGACCACATTCGGGCCGAGCGCCGGGGTGATGCCGGTGAAGTGGAACCAGTCCACGCCCTCGAAGATCTTGTTCCAGTCGAAGTCAGCGGTGGTCGCTTCCTGGATCGCGGAGTGCGCGCGGTCATAGATGCAGACCGAGCCGCGCTGGGAAGCGCCCTTTTCGTTGAAGTAGATGCCGATGCGGTCGCCGCCGCGGACGATCATGCTGGTGTCCACGCCGTAGCGGCGCAGGGAGTTGACAGCCGCCTGGCCGATGGCGTGCGCCGGCAGCTTAGTGACGAAAGCGGCGTCCATGCCGTAGTTCGCCAGCGAAACGGCAACGTTGGCCTCGCCGCCGCCGAAGGAGAATTCGAGGTGGTCAGCCTGTACGAAACGCTCGTAGTTGTACGGCTGGAGACGGATCATCAGTTCGCCGAAGGTTACGATTTTCATGTTATTTCCTCCTGTAGATCGTTGGTGGATCACTTCTTGCCGACCAGATGCACGGCAAAGCCGCAGATCTCGTCGGTCAGGTAGATGGCGTTGAGCGTGCCGTCTGCCTTGAATTTCGCGGTCGCGTCGTTGAAGGTGAAGCCGCGGGCTTCCAGCTCGGCCCTGGCCGCCGGGACGTCCGGCGTGCCGATGGCGATGTGGCCGTTTTTGCCCATATACGGCTCCTTCATCAGCTCGATATCACCCGCGAAGAACGAGCTGTTGCCCTCCTTGACCGCAAAGCCGAACAGGGTCTCAAACATACGCGCGGCCTTTTCCGCCTCTTCCTTGTTGGCGGCGTTGATGCCCACATGGGCCAGCGAATACTCAGCCATTGCGCGCCGCCTTTACGATCTCGACCGACTGCTTGCACAGGTCGGTGATCTCATCCCACTTGCCACCATCGATCAGGTCGGCGGTGACCATGTAGGAGCCGCCGCAGGCTGCGATGACCGGGTTCTTGACGTAGTCCGCGAGGTTCTTGAGCGAAATGCCGCCGGTCGGCATGACCTTGAACATCGGGAACGGCGCGCTCATCGCCTTGATCTTGGCAATGCCGCCGGACTGCTCGGCGGGGAAGAACTTGAGCACCTCAAGGCCGAACTTGTAAGCGGTGTGGTAGTCGGTCGGCGTGGTGCAGCCGGGGAAGATCTGGATGCCGACCTTCTGGCAGTAAGCAACGATATCGGGGTCCATGCCCGGGGTGACGATGAACTGTGCGCCCGCAGCCATCGCTTCGTCTACCTGCTCGGTGGTCAGCACCGTGCCGGCGCCGACGAGCATCTCCGGGAAATTCTCGCGCATCGCCTTGATGGCGACCGCCGCGCCTGCCGCGCGGAAGGTGACCTCTGCCACCGGTACACCGCCGGCGATCAGGGCCTTTGCCAGCGGGATCGCGTCGCGCTCCGGGTGATTGAGCTTGATGACCGGTACGACACCGATGGACTGAACCTTTTTCTCAATTTCATTCATTGCGATCTTCCTCCGTGTTTCATATTGTGGAACGCTGTTTCATAATCCACTTGATGATTTCATTATAAGACTTTTCCGTCAGAATGCAAGAGTTTTTCGAAAACAATCTGTGCAAAGTTTCCCTTGTTTTTTTGGTGAAAATCCATTAAAATGGAACATGGTTTTATAATGTGGAACAAAGGGGGCCTTACTATGGCAGAAAACTCGTCCGTTCAGTCGCTCGACCGCGCGTTTGACCTGCTCGAGCTGCTTTGCCGCAGCCGCGGCGGCATGACGATCGGCGCGCTTTCCGCGGAAACCGGCCTGCACAAGAGCACGGTGCACCGGCTGCTTTCCAGCATGTGCACGCGCGGCTATGTGCAGCGCGACGCCGCGACCAGCATTTACCGCGCGGGCATGCGCCTGTGTGAGCTGAGCGGTTATATCATGGATAATCTGGATGTGGTCGAGCTCGCCCGCGTGCCGATGGAGCGCCTGTCGGCTGAAACGGGGGAGACCGTGCATCTGGTCATGCAGGAGGAAAAGGACATCGTCTATATCCACAAGGTTGAGAGCGGCCGCGGGGCGATCCGCATGTTCTCGCGCATCGGCATGCGCCGCCCGCTGTACTGCACGGGTGTCGGTAAGGCGATCCTCGCCACATGGTCGGACAGTGAGGTGCGCGCCCTGTGGGAGGCGAGCGAGATCACGCGATGGACCGAGCACACGATCCTCAGCGAAGAGGCGTTTTTCCGCGAGATCGAATGGGTGCGCCGTCTGGGCTATGCGCTGGACAACGAGGAAAACGAGCTGGGCGTGCGCTGCATCGCGGCGGCGCTGCCGGATTACAGCGGCAGGGCGAGCTATGCGATCTCGGTGTCCGCGCCGATCACCCGCATGTCGGACGAGCGCATCGCCGCCCTGCGCGGGCCGCTGCTGGCGGCGCGCGACGAGATCGCGTCCGCGCTGGGCGGTAATACAGGCCGACGCTGAGTGGGACCGGATACCCACAGAAAGGGGAAGCGAAATGGAAGTTTTACAGCTGCCGCACGGCAGATTGACGCATTACGGCAGGCAGCGGGCGTGGGCAAGCCCGCGCTCGTGATCTGCCCGGGCGGGGGATATGAGTTTTGCTCGATCCGCGAGGGGGCGCCGGTCGCGCGCGCCTTTACGCGGGACGGGATCGAGTCCTTTGTGCTGGAATACGACTGCGCGCCCGCGCCGCTCGGCACCATGCCGGTGCGCACCGCAGCGGCGGCAGTCGCATGGGTGCGGGAGAATGCTGCGCGCTTCGGGATCGACGCAAACCGCATCGCGATCGGCGGGTTTTCCGCAGGCGGCCATCTGGCGGGCACGCTGGCAGCCGTGTGGCACCGGGCGGACTGGTTCGAGCCGGGCACGGATCTGCAGGCGCACCGCCCGAACGCCGCCGTGCTGTGCTACCCGGTCGTGTCCGCGGGGGAGCACGCCCACCGCGGCAGCTTTGTGCAGCTGGCGGGCGCGGACCGGGACAGGCAGCAGGCGTTTTCGCTGGAAAATCTGGTGGACGGGAATACGCCTCCGGTTTTCCTGTGGCACACG
>USLE01000236.1 GCA_900555465.1 uncultured Butyricicoccus sp. | reverse complement strand
GTACAGGGCTGATAAGCATAAAAAAGAGGACGGAAAGCTCCGTCCTCTTTTGTTTTTCCCGGTTATGCGAGCGGCTCGTCCGGGCCGCCCAGCCCGCTGTCCGCGCCTTCCTCATTTTGCTTGACCGCGCGCAGATACTGCCACAGCAGCACAAGGATCACGGCCTGTATCACCAGACTCACAACCCTGTTGGCACCGGGCATGGCTGCGTCCAGCACGGCCGCCGCTACCGCCCCGATCAGGGACAGCCAGAAGCACCACTTGATGCGTCCGGCCGGGTAATCATACCCGCGCACAGCCACCAGATCATCCAGCCCGGCATAAAAATAATAATCCGCAACGATCATGACAATCGCGCCTGCAAGCGTTACCAGCAGCAGCAGGATGCTGAGCATCGAACCAAGCGCCAGCAGTGCCAGCAGCATGCTGCCAAAGGTCAGCACAAGGCCGACCAGCAGCACCCGCCATGCGCGTCCCATGCTGTCCGATACCTCGCGCATACTGTAAACCTGATACAGCATAACCACATTTACCGCAAGCGCGACCAGCATCGTAACAATATTGTCAGGGACAAACGACAGCACCAGCGCGACCAGCATCATCAGCCAGTATGTCCACAGGTTTTTATAAAGCGGCCGATGGATCCCATCCAGATTTTCATACATTGTGATCCCCTCCTTTTCTTCAATATAACACCAATCTTCCGGCGTTGCAAGTAACATTTGCGCTACAGGAAAGGCTGGCAGCGCATACAAAAAGGGCATCGGAGCCTTGCTCCGATGCCCTTTTCATCCATCAGCCGATCTTCGGGAACAGGTCCTGATCGATCACGGCTTCCAGCGTCATGCCCGCGTAGGCGATCTGCGCCAGGCCGTCGATAAACCGGCTGACCGACGCGAGCAGGACCGAGATGTTGTCCGCCACAAAGGTGATGTTCTTTTCCAGCTCGAGCGAGCCGTCCAGCAGGGTGTTGTGCTTGAGGTAGATCTGCCCTGCCTGCTCGAAAAAGCCGAACGCACCGAGCGCGCAGAAGTCGTTGCAGTAAGCGCAGGCGCGGCGCAGCTGGTTCGCGTGCAGATCCGGCGCTCCCTGAAACAGGGTCACAAAGAACTGCAAAAGCCCCATATCCTCGCCCGGCAGCTGCATCGGGATGAAGCAGCACTCGATCACAACGTCTTTCGCGACCTTGCCCTGCCGCATGGCCTCGCAGCGCAGCAGCGTGGGCGCGCCCTCCTTGGCCATGACCTCGGCGCGGTAGCCGTTCTGGTTGAGCACATCGGCCATGCAGCCCAAAATCTGATTCTGTTTCTCTGCCTTCATCCTTATTTCACTCCAATATCCGTGCGGTAATGCGCCTTTTCAAAGTGGATCTTGTCCACATCCGCATATGCCTTGCGGATCGCCTCGTCCAGCGTCGGCGCAGTCGCGGTCACGCCGAGCACACGGCCGCCGCTCGTGACGAACTTGCCGTCCTTGACTGCCGTGCCCGCGTGGAACACGAACGAGTCGGTCACGTCGTCCAGCCCGGTGATCTCCTTGCCCTTTTCGTAGGCCTTGGGGTAGCCGCCGGACGCCATGCACACGCAGCACGCGGCGTTATCTGCCCACTTGATCTCGATCTCGTCCAGCTTTTCGTCGATGACCGCGTTGAAGATGTCATACAGGTCGGTCTCCAGACGGGAGAGCACAGCCTGCGTCTCCGGGTCGCCGAAGCGGGCGTTGTACTCGATCACGCGCGGGCCCTTGGGGGTGAGCATCAGGCCGAAGTACAGCACGCCCTTGAACAGACGGCCCTCCGCGGCCATCGCTGCAACCGTGGGCTTAAAGATGGTCTCCATGCAGATCTGCGCGACGTCCTCGGTGTAGAACCGCGAGGGCGAGAACGCACCCATGCCGCCGGTGTTCGGGCCTTCGTCGTGGTCGTAGGCACGCTTGTGGTCCTGCGCCGAGGGCATGGTCTTGAGGTGCTTGCCGTCCACGAACGCGAGCACGGACACCTCGGGGCCGGTCAGATATTCCTCGATGACCACGCGCGCGCCTGCGCCACCGAAAGCGCCGCCGTCGATCGCGTCCTTGACCGCCGCGATGGCCTCGTCCTCGGTCATGGCGACCGTAACGCCCTTGCCGAGCGCGAGGCCGTCCGCCTTGACGACGATCGGCGCGCCCTGCGCCTTGATGTACTCGATCGCCGCCGCAGAGTCCTCAAACACCGCATAGGCCGCGGTCGGGATGTTATACTTTTTCATCAGCTCCTTGGCAAACGACTTGGAGCCTTCGATGATGGCCGCGTTTTTGCGCGGGCCGAACGCGCGGATGCCCGCCTCCTCGAGCGCATCCACCATGCCGAGCGCCAGCGGGTCGTCCGGCGCGACCATCACGAGGTCGGGTTTGTGCGCCTTGGCGAAGGCCACCACGCCGTCGATGTCCGTGGCCTTGATGTCCACGCACTCGGCCTCCTGCGCGATGCCGCCGTTGCCCGGCGCGCACCAGATGTGGTCGACCTTGGGGCTTTTTTTCAATGTATGGACGATGGCGTGCTCACGGCCGCCGCCGCCGATCACCAAAACCTTCATGTTTTGTCTACCTCCAAACGGATATATTCCTTTTGCGCGCGGAACGCATCCAGCAGCAGCGCGATGCAGCCGAGCGGCTGCAAAACCGCTGTCAGCCGGGTCACCTGCTCGAGCAGCGCCGCGTTTACGCCCATCACCGCAGACAGGATGGGCAGGATGCAGCCCACACTCCACACGGCGAGCAGCACCCACTCGGGCGCCGCGCTCCGGTCCGCCGCGCGCATCACTGCGCCGAACGCACAGAACAGCAGGCAGCCCATGATCCACCGCACTGCATCGCCCGCGTAGGACAGGATGATATTGATAAGCCCCGGGCCGAGCACCGGCGTGCCGCCGAGGATGGTCAGCAGGATCATCGCATCCGCTGCGATACTCGCGCGGAAATACCAGCGCGACGCGGTTTGCAGCAGCAATGAACCGCCGGAAATCAGGCCGTATGCCACGACCTGCAGCATCCAGTTGTCCGGCTGCACGAGCATGAGCACCGCCCCGCCCGCGATCAGGAAGGACGCATAATAGCCTTTCATCATGCTCATGCCTTTTCCTCCTCTGCCAAAAGCCGCCGCGCGCGCCACAGATAGCGCACCATCCAGATATACGAAACCACCGCCGCGATCAGCGCGATGATCTCGAGCACCAGCTGCACGCTGAACAGTGGCGTAAAGCTGCCCCGCTGCGCCGAAAGCACCGCCTGCGCCTGGAAAAAGGGCAGAAAGCCCAGCATGGACGCGCCGCGCTGGATGAGCGTGGCCATCGCCCACGTCCGGCCGAGGCGGTGCGCCTGCTCGGGCGCGTGCGCCGCGTACAGTTTTTCGTCAAAGCCGCGCTGCAGCGGCAGATAGAACAGCAG
>USLE01000235.1 GCA_900555465.1 uncultured Butyricicoccus sp. | reverse complement strand
CGCGTGCAGCGCGTCAAGCGACATGCGCACGCCCGCTGTGATCGCGGAAGCGACCAGCGCGCCATCCTGGTCGAGCACGGTAAAGGTGGTCGCGGCACCGCAGTCCACCACCACGCAGGGCAGCTTGCCGCGCGCTTTTGCCGCCACCGCGGCCGCAACACGGTCCGCGCCGACCTGCTGCGGCTGGTCCGACCGGATATTCAGCCCGGTCTTGACCCCGCTCGATACGTTCAGCGGCCGCTTGCAGGTCACCCAGCTCAGCGCACCCATCAGCGCATGCGTCAGCTGCGGCACGACTGAGCCGAGCACAACACCCTCGATCCGTTCTTTTTCCACACCGCAGAGCGCAAACAGCTGCTCGAGCATGCAGGCATAATAGAAGTCGGTCTGCTGCGGCTCGGTTGCAATGGGAGCAGCAAAATGGACGCCGCCGTCTCCCTCGAACCGAACGCGGATATGACTGTTGTCTGCTATGACTGCGATCAGCATGGCGCATCTCCTTTTCCGGCATATTGCCAACGCCATTATACGCCCGCCGCCCCTGCATTGCAAGCCTTTTATTTGGGCAGCATAAACGGGGCGGCGAGCGCCACCCAAAGCGCGGCGTATTTGGGGCACACCTGTCCATGAATGTTGCCGCGCTCACGCGAATAGTCCCACACATTCATGTGGTACACCCGGTTGACCGTGCAGCCGACCACATATTCCGCCGCCGTGATGCACGCCGCGCCGCACAGGCAGCGCGCGAGCGGCTTTTCGTCCCTGACCCGCTCGCGCAGGCGGGCAAGTCCCACCAGCACCGCGCCGCCGGTCAGCGCCATCGTCCAGTGCGTGTAGCCGCGCCACGCGATCTCAAGCAGCGAATAGCCGCCCGCGCCCAAAAGAAAAAGCCCCGCTGTTTGTTTTTTCATCACAAATCACCGGGACTTAGTGTGCCATTTTTTGTTTTGGTTATGCCTGCTCGGCTGCGCAGGCTGCGAGCGCTTTTGCAAAATCGCCCTCGACGATCTTCGCCGCGCACGAGAGCATCAGGTTGAGCGGCAGGCCGAAATCCTCGACCGAAAACCCGTCCTTATCCTGCTCGCCCAGCTTTTCGCGCAGCGTGCGCGCATCGGAAACATAGCCGTACACGGTCTTGCCCTTGGCAAAGGCGTAGCCGACCTCAAAGCAGGTGCCGCTGTCCGGCTCGTCCCCGCGGAAGGGGTTGAGGTTCGCGATCACGATATCCGCCTGGTCGATCAGGCCGCAGTTGCCCGCAAAGATATCCGGCGCGCCCACCGCCTCGTTGTCAAACGGATACAGGCCGATCAGGCCGCGCTCCGCGCACATCATCTTCATTTTTGCGCCGCGCTGCTTGGCGTCCGGCGCAAATACGTCAAAGCCCGCAAGATAGATTTTCTTCATTGTTGGTTTCCCCGTTTCAAAAATTTTATAGCCGTATCACACGGACGATGCAGTCCAGCACGAATACGGTAAACAGCACCGCGAACACGATCCGGCGGCGCCGGTCGCCCAGCCTGTCCATGCCCTTTTCCAGCAGCGGCTGCAAAAGATACAGAATCACCATGCCGCCCACGCCGAACCGCAGGCTCGCGCTCAGGCAGATGCGCCCCTGCCACTGGATGGCATAGCGCGTGTAGTCCCACAGCCAGCCGCCGGTCGTCCACTCAAGCAGGTAGCTTGCGATCAGCTCGACCACGGTCGTCAGCACCACCACCGCGAGGAACACCACCGCCGGCATGACGTTGACCCGCCCGATGCGCAGCGGCTTTTTGGTCAGCCCGCGCAGGCAGCCCAGAATGAGCAGCGCGCCCACGCCGTATACCGGCAGATACGGCCCCCACAGAAATCCGCGGTTGGAAAAGCCCCAGCGGTACACCACGACCTCGAGGAATACCTCGTAGCACCAGCCGAGCACGCAGTATGTCCAGAAATATAAAAACCACGTTTGAAATCCCGCTATCCTACTCTTTTTTGTCATCTCTTTCTCCAATCGTTATGTATCATCATATTCCAAGCGGGTGCCGCAGCGGGTGCAGTGGAGCGCCTCGCCCCGCTTCCACGGGGACGGCATACGGATGTTCCATGCGCCGCAGTGCGGACAGCAGCAATACCGCCACAGAACGCCCCAACCCGCCAGCATCACAACAAAAAACAGCGCCCCTAACACCCATATCCAGTCAGACGCCGGCTGCGGGCCGCGGTCGTACAGGGCAATCAGATGAAGCAGCCCCATTCCAATCCAGCCCGCGATACCGGTATACACCATCACGCGGCCTCTTCTGGCCCATTTCCGCGACATCCTCATGCAGATCCCCTCCGTTTCACTGTCTGCTGCACCATTAGGTATCGTCATATTCCAGCCGGGCGCCGCAGCGCGGGCAGAACCGGACGGCATCTTCCGACCACGGCCACGGCGGCGCGCTCCATCTGCCGCAGTGCGGACAGCGGCATTTCCACTGCAAAACCGCCACTCCGCCGAACGCAAGCACCATACTCACCATCATCCAAATGACAGCCGCGATATCCTTCCAGCCGACCTCCATGTTCGGTATTCCGAACAGCAGCTCAAGAAGAAGCCCGATCACACCTGCGAGCAGCAGGCCGTGCCCGATCTTGGACCATTTCCTCGGCAATTTCATATGCTTCCCTCCATCCTGCCTCCAGTATACCATAGCCGCGCACCGAACAAAAGAGGCATCTTCCCCTCTGCTCTCCGCGCCACCGGCGCGCATAAAAAGAACCCGGCCGCGTTCTGCGGCCGGGTTCATCAAATCCGAGGGCATGCACCTCGGATTTGATACAGGAAAGCGATTTGCTTTAAACAAGTCTTGCCTCAAGCTCTTTGCGGCGTTCCTCAAAGCCCGGCTTGCCAAGCAGGGCGAACATGTTCTTCTTGTACGCCTCAACGCCCGGCTGGTTGAACGGGTTGACCCCCAGCAGATAACCCGAAATGCCGCACGCCTTCTCGAAGAAGTACACCAGATAGCCGAAGTGCCATGCGTCCGCCTTGTCGATCTCGACGATGATATTCGGCGTGCCGCCGTCCATATGCGCCATCAGCGTGCCCTGATACGCCTTGGAGTTGACGAACTGCACGCTCTTGCCCGCGAGGTAGTTCAGGCCGTCGATGTCCTCAGCGGTCTCCTCGATATAGCTCTCCGAGCGCGGCTCGCGCACCCAGACAACGGTCTCGAACATATTGCGCGTGCCGTCCTGGATGAACTGGCCGATCGAGTGCAGATCGGTCGAGAAGTTGGCCGAGGTCGCGAAGATGCCCTTGTGGTCCTTGCCCTCGGACTCGTCGAACAGCTGCTTGAACCACTCGCCCAGCATGACGAGCGCAGGCTCGTAGTTGACGAGGATCTCCATCGCCTTGCCCTTCTGGTGCAGAATGTTGCGCAGCGCCGCGTATTTCGCGCAGT
>USLE01000234.1 GCA_900555465.1 uncultured Butyricicoccus sp. | reverse complement strand
GGTCATTGGGGTCGGGATGGTGCAGCTTGAGCGCGGTCTCGATCGCGCGCACCTTGCGTTCCAGCCCCTCGGAGGACAGGCCCGCGCCGCGGCCGGTCACGTCGCGCACGTTTGCGCCGGTCAACACCGCGGTCACCGCAGCGCTCGTCGTGGTGTTGCCGATGCCCATTTCGCCGCCGCACACCAGCTTATATCCCTGCGCGGCGCACCACTCGGCCATTTGGATGCCGGTTTCGAGCGCGCGCACCGCCTCTTCCCGCGTCATGGCGGGCTCTTTGGTCATGTCCGCCGTACCGTAGCGGATCTTGCGGCGCAGGATGCGCTCGCCTTCCACGTCGCGCGCCACGCCAATGTCCACCGGGAAGCTGTCCATGCCGATATGCGCCGCCATCAGGCAGACCGTGGACTTGCCGCGGCCCATGTTCTCGGTCACCGTCGCGGTGACCTCCTGCCCGCACTGGGTCACGCCCTGCGCGACCACGCCGTTATCCGCGCAGAACATGACGACCGCGCGCTTATGGGTCGAGGGCCGCACGATGCGCTGGATCGCCGCGAGCTGCGCGACAGCGTCCTGCAATAATCCCAAACTGCCCAGCGGGATCGCAATATCCGAAAACCGGCGGCGCGCTGCGGCGCGGCTGTCCTCACACGGCGGCTGCACCGCCGCGATTGCCTGCTGTAAATTCATATCGGTTCCCTCCCCTGTGCGCACGCGCGCACAAAGCTCTGCGCAAACCCCGGGTTCGCGCGAAAATACAGATGCGGGAAACCCGCATACAGGGTTTCATTTGCGTGGACGCAGTCCCACGCGCGGCCGTTCGGCTTTTCCGCGCGGAACGCATCCCCGTTATCGCCCGACTGCGCGTAGTGGAACTCGTGCGCGCGGATGGTCTCGCCCGCGCGGCAGAGCAGGTTGTCCCGCCCGGCGGTCAGCGTCACATAGCCGAAGGGCTGGAGCCTTTTCGTCATGTGCGCGTCCGCGTCGATCACGCCCGCCATCTCCGCGCCGTCCAGCGTGCGGTGCAGGTACAAAAAGCCGCCGCACTCCGCAATGGTCGGCAGGCCGCCCTGCACAGCCGCGCGGATGCTCTCGCGCATGGCGCGGTTCGCGGCGAGCTGCTCCGCATACAGCTCGGGATACCCGCCGCCAAGGTACAGGCCGTCAATAGGCTCCGGCAGCTTTTCGTCCCCGACCGGCGAGAATTCCACGATCTCCGCGCCCAGCGCGCGCAGTACGTCAAAGTTGTCCGCATAGTAGAAGCAGAACGCACGGTCGCGCGCGACCGCAATGCGCACCGGCACGTCCGCCACCGGCGAAAGCGGCGCGCTCTCGTCCGCGAGCGGCGGCGCGGTGTGCGCGAGGGTGAGCAGGCCGTCCAGATCGAGGCCCTCCTCCGCCGCGTCCGCGAGCAGGTCGAGTTTATGCTGCAAATCCCCGATCTCCTGCGCGGTCACAAGGCCGAGATGCCGGTCCGGGATCTCGGCCTCCGGCACGGGCGGCAGGCATCCGTATACGGTAAGGCCCGCTTTTTCGGCGATCGCCCTGTAAAAGGGGTACATCGCCTTGGACACCCCGTTCAAAATCACGCCGCGCAGGGTGTTGGGCGCGAAATCCCGGAACCCTTTGATCTCCGCCGCGAGCGAGAGCGACTGTCCGCGCGGCCGTACAACCAGCACCGCCGGGGTGTCGGTCGCGCGCGCGAGGTGCGCAGCCGAGGCCGCATCCGAGGTGCCGGAAATGCCGTCGTAAAAGCCCATCACGCCCTCGATGATGCCCAGCCCGCCCGCGGGGACGTGCCGCGCGAGCTGGCCGCGCACCTCGGTTTCGTCCACAAAGAACAGGTCGAGGTTGCGGCTCGGGATGCCGAGCACCGCGGTGTGGAACATGGGGTCGATGTAGTCCGGGCCGCACTTGAACGCCGCAAGCGCTTCGCCGCGCCGCTGGAGCGCGCGCAGGACTGCGCTTGTCACGGTGGTTTTGCCGCAGCCCGAGCCGGTGCCCGCGATCAGCAGGCGGGGCGCATTATTCTGCATCTGCTCCGCCTCCCGACAGGATGAACACCGGATTGTTCGCGGTCATCATGGTATACGGCCCGACCAGCTTGCCGCGTGCCGCGGAAAGCTGGGTGACCTCGACGTCCGCAAAGCCGAGCGCGGACAGCGCTGCCTGCGTCTCGTGCAGGGTCTCGAGCGCGATCGCGTTAACCACCACGCGCACCGCAGGGTTCTTCTGCTTTGCGATTTCGAGGATGCGCCGCATTGCGCCGCCGCTCCCGCCGACGAACACGCAGTCCGGCGCGGGCAGGGCTTCGAGCGCATCCGGCGCTGCGCCCTCGACGATCTTCACATTATACCCGCCGAGCTTTGCGCGGTTTTCGTGCAGCAGCGCGACCGCCTCGGGCTTGCGCTCGACCGCGTATACCAGCCCGTCGGATGCTTTTCGCGCCAGCTCGAGCGTCACCGCGCCCGTGCCCGCGCCCACGTCCCAAACCGTGTCGCGCGGCTGCACTGCCAAGCGGCTGACCGATACCCAGCGCACCTCTTCCTTGGTCATAGGCACTTTGGCGCGGGTGAGCATGTCGTCGCGCACCGGCTCACAAGCGTTCACCGCGTCCGGGTGCTCGATCAGCAGCACGGCCAGATTGCCGCAGGCTTCCGCCGCCAGCGTTTCCGCTGTCCCGGTCTGGATGCGCTCGTTTTCCGCGCCGAGGTTTTCGCCAAGGTGCACGGTCAGGCCGCCCAGTCCCGCGTCCGCGAGCGTTTTGCACACTTTTGGCGCGGTATTTTCCCCGCCCGTGAGCACGAAGGTCTTTTTGTGGTAGCTGACCGCGCCGAGGATGCTGCCCACGCGCCCGTGCAGGCTGCGCACACAGGCGTCGTCATACGAAATGCCGAGCTTTGCGCAGAAATACTGCATGCTGGACAGGCCGCAGACCAGCCGCACGTCCCCATGCGGCGCGAGCTGCCCGCGCAGCCGCCCGGCGGCGCTGAAAAAGCCCACGTCGCCCGAAACCAGCACGGACACCGTCTGCGCGCCGGAGGCGATCGCCTCAGCCGCGAGCCGGTCAAACGGGCAGACCGCCGCGCGGTCACAGACCGCGGTCAGCCGCTGGGTGGCGAACACCGCGTCCGACGCTGCGAGCGCGTGCGTGGCTTCGCCGGTCAGGCTGTCCGGCGCACCCATGCCGGCGCCGATGATGTAAAATGTGCGGGACATAAAGCACCTCCTGTGGATGGAAAATGGACAATGGAAAATTGAGAATGGAAAACTGGCCGCAGATCATTCATTCTCCATTCCACATTTGCAATTCTCAATTCCCGAGCGCTGCGATGCTCTCCTCTGCCGCCTGCACGGTGCAGGCCAGGTCGTTCTGCGTATGCGCAGACGAGACGAACATCGCCTCGAACTGGCTGGGCGCAAGGTATACAC
>USLE01000233.1 GCA_900555465.1 uncultured Butyricicoccus sp. | reverse complement strand
AAAAGGGCAAGGACGTATTCGGCGGCTACAAAACGCCGGTCATTGCGACCAAGTACCCGGCGGTCACCAAGGCGTTCTTCAACCGCAAGAACATGGACGTCGAGACCATCAAGATCGAGGGCTCGGTCGAGCTCGCGCCGCTGCTGGAGCTGGCGGACGCGATCGTGGACATCGTCGAGACCGGCACGACGCTCAAAGAGAACGGCCTCGAGGTGATCGAGGACGTTGCGCCCATCTCGGCGCGCGTGATCGTCAATCTGGCAAGCGCCAAGCTGAAAAAAAACGCCATCCAGAAGGTCATCACCGAGCTGGAAAACGGGCTCGAAAAATGATATAATATAGAAATCCGGGAAGATGCTGCCTTCATTTTCCATTCGCTATTCATTGATAGGTAAGGTGTTACAGCCATGTTTCTGAAAACCGTCCTCGCGGACGGGCAGGCCGAGCAGGCAGTCATCCGCGAGATGAAAGCCCGCGCCGAGGGTGCGCGCGGCGATATCGAGAAAACCGTCCGCGCGATCATGGACGACGTCAAAGCCCGCGGCTTTGACGCGGTCTGTGAATACGCGGAAAAGTTTGATAAAAAGGCGCCTTATGTGGTGGAGCCGTCCGTGCTGGACGAGGCCTATCGCGCCTGCCCGCCGGAGCTCATCCGCGCGCTGGAAAAGGCCGCGGCCAACATCCGCGATTACCACGAGCAGATGCTCGCGAAATCGTGGGAGTGGAAGCGCTCGGCAGGGGAGACCCTCGGCCAGACTGTGCGCGGGCTGGCGCGCGTGGGCATCTATGTGCCGGGCGGCACGGCGGCATATCCGTCCAGCGTGCTGATGAACGCGATCCCCGCCAAGGTCGCAGGCGTGGGCGAGATCATCATGGTCACCCCGCCAACCGACAACATGAGCCGCGAGGTGCTTGCGGCAGCCAGGATCGCAGGCGTGGATAAGGTGATCGCGGTCGGCGGCGTGCAGGCGATCGCCGCGCTGACCTATGGCGCAGGCATCATCCCGCAGGTGGATAAGATCGTCGGCCCGGGCAACGCGTTTGTCGCGGCAGCGAAAAAGCTCGCCTTCGGCACGGTGGATATCGACATGATCGCCGGGCCCTCCGAGGTGCTGGTCATTGCTGACCACACGGCCAACCCGACCTGGGTCGCGGCCGATCTGCTTTCGCAAGCGGAACATGACAAACTCGCTTCCGCCGTTCTGCTGACCGACTCGATGGCGCAGGCGCAGGCGATCTCCTGCGAAATGGAGCGGCAGGCCAAGGCGCTGCCGCGCTGGGACATCATCCGCGAGAGCGTGCAGAACTACGGCTGCGCGATCGTGTTTGAAGATCTCAAGGATGCATGCAAGATGGCGGATGTCGTCGCGCCCGAGCATCTCGAGGTCGTGACCGCGTACCCGCGCGAGCTGCTGCCGTATCTGCACAACGCGGGCGCGATTTTCCTCGGGCAGTATGCGCCCGAGCCGCTCGGCGACTATATGGCGGGGCCGTGCCACGTCCTGCCGACCTCGGGCACGGCGCGGTTTTTCTCGCCCCTGTCCACGGATACGTTTTTGAAGAAAACCAGTATCATCGAATACACGCGCGACGCGCTCGAGGGCTACGCGCAGGATATCATCGCGCTCGCCGAAAGCGAGCATCTGGACGCGCACGCGAACTCGGTCGCGGTGCGCTTTGCGGAGGATGTGCAGGATGAGAAAAGCTGAAATCAAGCGCAAGACGAAAGAAACCGACATCGCGCTCACCCTCGACCTCGAGGGCGGCGAGCGCAAAATCGACACCGGCATCGGCTTTTTCGACCATATGCTGAACAGCTTTGCCGTGCACAGCGGCTTCGGCCTGACGCTCACCTGCAAGGGCGACCTCGAGGTGGACGGCCACCACACGGTCGAGGACTGCGGCATCGCGCTCGGGCAGGCGCTCAGCCAGTGTCTGGGCGACAAGGCGGGCATCGCGCGGTTCGGACAGGCGTTCGTGCCGATGGACGAGGCGCTGGGCTTCTGTGCGCTCGATATCTCGGGGCGGCCGTATCTGGTGTTTGACGCGCCCATGCCGCAGCCCATGTGCGGGCAGTACGACACCTGCCTGACAGTCGAATTCATGCGCGCGCTCAGCGTAAACGCGGGGCTGACGCTGCATCTCAAGGCGGAATACGGCGACAATGCTCACCATATCACCGAAGCGCTGTTCAAGGCGCTCGCGCGGGCGCTCAAGCAGGCGGTCGCGCAGACGGGCGGCGGCGTGCTGAGCGCTAAAGGAGTGCTGTAAATGACGGAAATGGAGCTTTTGACCTGGCTGTGCATCATTGGCATCTGCGTGGCCGGGGTGATGAACCTGCGCCATACGGAGAGTACGCTGGTCATCCGGCAGGACTTCCGTGAGAAGCTGGATAAGGAGCAGGCGGATAAATACCAGAGCCTGATCGGCGTGGTGTACCTGATCACGGGTGTGCTGGCCTGTGTGGTCAACCTGTTCGCAGATGGGAAGATGTACATGGCGGGGATGCTCGCCGCGGTGCTGGTGCTGGTGCTCGGCTCGATTCTCTGCAACCGGAAATTCCTGCCGAGTGAGAAAAAGTGAGGACGCGCCGCGCGTTCCCATCAAACAGACGGGGAGGACATCCATGAGCAGTTTTCTTGCCGTCGGCCTGGGCGGCGCTTTGGGCGCGATGGGGCGGTACGGCATCAGCCTGCTGCCGCTCAAAAGCGCGTTCCCGTGGCTGACGCTGCTGACCAACGTGCTGGGCGCGCTGGTGATCGGCTTTGTCGTGGGCGTGACGGCGGATAATACGGCTTCGCCGAACACGGTGCTGTTCTGGAAGACCGGCGTGTGCGGCGGATTTACGACGTTCTCGACTTTTTCGCTCGAGACCCTGCGCCTTTTTGAGGGCGGCCAGACGGCCTCCGGCCTGCTGTACGCGGGCGCGAGCGTTGTGCTGTGCGTCGCGGGTGTGTGGATCGGGGAAATGCTGGGCCGCACGCTGCTGCGCCGCGGCGGCTGACCCGATCGGATAGACAAAGGATGGTTTCATGAGCTATATTGCAATTGTAGACTACGGCGCCGGGAATCTGATGAGCGTGCATAATTCGCTCGATTTCCTGGGTTATGAAAATAAAATCGCCGCCTCGCCCGAGGTGATCGAGCAGGCGGCGGGCGTGATCCTGCCCGGCGTGGGCGCGTTCCCGGATGCGATGGACGCGCTGCACGCCTCCGGCCTGACCGACGCGGTGCTGGAAGCAGCGAAAAGCAAGCCTTTCCTCGGTATCTGCCTCGGTATGCAGATGCTGTTCGAGGAATCGGACGAGGTGTGCCCCTGCAAGGGGCTCGGGCTGCTGCCCGGCCGCATCGAGCGCATCCGGACTAGCCTCAAGCTGCCGCAGATCGGCTGGAACGCGCTCGATATCCTGCGCCCGAACGCCATGACCGAG
>USLE01000232.1 GCA_900555465.1 uncultured Butyricicoccus sp. | reverse complement strand
CCAATTCGCTGGGCTTCGGCGGCCATAACGCCTGCATCCTGTTTAAGAAGGTGTAAACACAATCTATGAATATCAAGGAACTGAAGGACGTCGCGCTCGAGCTGATGGACGCGCTCAAGGCCAAGGGCCTCGGCGAGGTCGAGCTTGAGATGGACGACGTGAAGATCAAGATCAAATCCGCGCCCCCGGCGCCGGTCGTACCGGTTGCCGCTGCGCCTGTGGCCGCTGCTGCGGCGCCGGCTGCCGCGCCTGCCGCGGCGCAGGATGAGGCCGCTGCCGCCCCCGCGGAGGAGCTGCCGGCCGGCACCGAGGTCAAGAGCCCGCTGGTAGGCACGTTCTATTCCTCCCCGTCGCCGGATGCGCCGCCGTTCGTACTGGTCGGCCAGAAGGTCAAGGAGGGCGACACGCTGTTCATCATCGAGGCGATGAAGACCATGAACGAGGTCAAGTCCCCGTGCGACGGCACGGTTTCGCGCATCCTCGCGCAGCCGGGCGACATGGTGGAGTATAACCAGACGGTCGCGATTATCGAATGAGTATAGGGGGCTTCAAAAGCCCCCTATATACGGGATGCGGTTCCGGTAGAAACCGCATCCCGATACCCGAATGACGCCGCCCAGGGCGGCTGAGTCGAGGTATAAAAAGTCAGGCGCATGTCTTGACTTTTTATGAAAATTGCCTCTTCGAGGCAATTTTCTGTTATACCGCGCGCAGGGGCTGATTTGCGGCAGATTGCATAAAAAAGAGGCTCTTCTGCCGGTATTTTGCGAAAACCCTTGTGCCTGACAGGAAAGAGGTATAATATATATGCTGAATAAAGAACAGATCATGGAGATCCTTCCGCACCGTCCGCCCATGCTGCTGGTGGACGAGATCCTCGAAATGGACGAGGAGCATGCGGTCGGCACGCTGCACCTGACCGGGGACGAGTTCTTCTTCCAGGGCCACTTCCCGGGCAACCCGATCATGCCCGCGGTGTTCCGTCTGGAAGCGCTCGCGCAGGTCGGCGGTGTGGCGCTGCTTTCCATCCCGGAGTTCCGCGGCAAGACCGCGGTATACACCGGCATCGACAAGGCCAAGTTCCGCGCAATGGCAAAGCCGGGCGATACGCTCCGCCTGGAGGTCAGGTTCGTCAAGCGCCGCGGCCCGATGGCGGTAGCCGAGGGCGTTGCCTGGGTGGGCGAGCAGAAGGCCGCCGAGGCGGAAATCAAGTGCATGGTCATCATGGACTAAGGCAGGAGAACGTATGTTTCAAAAGGTACTCATTGCAAACCGCGGCGAGATCGCGGTGCGCATCATACAGGCCTGCCGCGATCTGGGCGTGATCGCGGTCGCCGTATATTCCGAGGCCGACCGCGAGGCGCTGCATGCGCAGATCGCGGACGAAGCCGTCTGCATCGGCCCGGCGCGCGCGGCGGACAGCTATCTGAACATGAACAATATCATTTCGGCAGCGCTGGCTTCGGGCTGTCAGGCGATCCATCCGGGCTTCGGCTTTTTGTCCGAAAACCCGGATTTTGCCGAGCAGACCACGCAGGCCGGCCTGGCTTTCATCGGCCCGACCGCTGCGACCATCCGCCTGATGGGCGACAAGTCCGAGGCAAAGCGCAACGCGATCGCCGCGGGCGTGCCGGTCGCGCTGGGCACGGACGGCCCGCTGCGCGACTTTGACGAGGCGATTTCCGAGGCCGAGCGCATCGGCTACCCGGTCATGCTCAAGGCGGCGTCCGGCGGCGGCGGCAAGGGCATCCGCGTGGCGCGCAGCGTCAAGGACCTGAAAGAGGCCTATGACAGCGCGGCGGCCGAGGCGGTCGCCAACTTCGGCGACGGCCGGCTTTACATGGAAAAATACATCGAGAACCCGCGCCATATCGAGGTGCAGATCCTCGGCGACCACTACGGCAACGTGGTGCACCTGTACGAGCGTGAGTGCTCGGTGCAGCGCCGCCACCAGAAGCTGATCGAGGAGTCGCCGTCCGCCTTTGTCACCCCCGAGCTGCGCGAGAAAATGACGCAGGCCGCGGTCAGCCTGGCAAAGCGCGTGGGCTACCGCAACGCGGGCACGATCGAATTTCTGGTCGACAGCGATCGTAACTTCTACTTCTGTGAGATGAACACCCGCATCCAGGTCGAGCACCCGGTCACCGAGCAGGTGACGGGCGTGGATCTGGTGTGCGAGCAGATCCGCATCGCGGCGGGCGAGCCGCTCTCCTTTGGACAGGAGGATCTCACGCTGCGCGGCCACGCGATCGAGTGCCGCATCAATGCGGAGGACCCGGCGCGCAATTTCGCGCCCTGCCCGGGCACGCTCAAATCCCTGCATCTGCCGGGCGGCCCCGGGGTGCGCGTGGATTCCGCGGCGTATCAGGGCTACACCATCCCGCCGTATTATGATTCCATGATCGGCAAGCTGATCGTGTACGGCGCGGACCGCAGGCAGGCGATCGACCGCATGCGCCGCGCGCTGGCTGAGACCCTGTTCGAGGGCGTTGTGACCAGCACGGATTACCAGATGCACATCCTGTGCTCCAAGGCATTTGAGGATGCGGATTTCAACGTCAATTCCATCGCAAACGGCGATTTTGACAAGTAAGAGAGGGGGATAAGTATGGGACTGCTCGACCTTTTTCAGAAAACACGCGAAACCTCTATGGAGATGAAGCCGCAGGAGGATGACGCCGTCAAGGTGGTCAAATGCAAGGGCTGCGGCGCAGAGCTCAAAGCCTATGTATACGGCAAAAACCTGTACGTCTGCCCGCACTGCGGCCGCTACGGGCGGCTGCTTGCGCGCACGCGCATCCGCCAGATCGCGGATAAGGACAGCTTTGAAGAGCTGTTCGCGGGTTTGGCCCCGGCGGACCCGATCGACTTCCCGGGCTACGCGGACAAGACCGCGGAGCTGGCCGAGAAGGTGGGCATGCCGGATGCGGTCAAGACCGGCGTGTGCAAGATCGGCGGCGTGGAGACCTGCATCGGCGTGATGGACAGCCACTTCATGATGGCGTCGATGGGCTCGGTCGTGGGCGAGAAGCTAACCCGCCTGTTTGAGTATGCGACCGAAAAGAGCCTGCCCGTGGTGATCTTCACCTGCTCGGGCGGCGCGCGCATGCAGGAAGGCATGTTCTCCCTGCTGCAGATGGCCAAGGTGTCCGCTGCGGCGCGGCGTCATTCGGACGCGGGCCTGCTGTATATCACCGTGCTGACCGACCCGACGACCGGCGGCGTCACGGCTTCGTTCGCCATGCTGGGCGACATCATCCTCGCCGAGCCGCGCACGACCATCGGCTTTGCGGGCCGCCGCGTCATCGAAGGCACGATCGGCCAGACCCTGCCGGACGATTTTCAGTCCTCGGAGTTCTTGCTATCGCACGGCTTCTGTGATAAAATAGTTCCGCGCAATCAGCTGCGGGAGACGCTGCCGACGATACTCCTTGTGTAGATCTCGGTGG
>USLE01000231.1 GCA_900555465.1 uncultured Butyricicoccus sp. | reverse complement strand
CTGGAGGGTTTGTCCCTCTATGCGCCCGCGGGGCAGATCACCGCGCTGCTCGGGCCGTCCGGCTGCGGCAAAAGCACGCTGCTGAACATCATCGCGGGGTTCGACCGCCCGGACGCGGGCGGGGTGCGCTATGTGGGCCGCCCCCTTGCACAGGACGGCGGCAAATGCGGCATGGTGTTTCAAACGCCTGCGCTGTTCCCCTGGCTGACCGTGGCGCAGAATGTGGAATTTGGCCTCAAACGCAAAAAAATACCACGCGCACAGCGGATGGAAGCAGTCGCGCGCATGCTGCATCTGGTCGGCTTGACCGGCTTTGCGCTCGCCTATCCGGACGAGCTTTCCGGCGGCATGCAGCAGCGCGCCGCGCTCGCGCGTGCGCTCGTACTCAAGCCCGAGATCCTGCTGATGGACGAGCCGTTCGCCGCGCTGGACGCGCAGATGCGCGAAAAAATGCAGGACCTGCTGCTGGAGCTGCAGCGCAGCCTCGGCCAGACCATCCTGTTCGTGACGCACGACATTGAGGAGGCGCTGCGCATCGCCGCGCAGATCGTTGTGCTCTCGCCGCGGCCGGGCCGCGCCGCCGCTACCATACCGCTGCCGCCCGGGATGGACGACGCGGCGCGCAGCACCTGCCGCAGCCGCATCCGCGCCGCGCTGGCAGGCGGATAAACCACATCCATAGCACAGAAAACGGGGAGGCCTGAGCGGCCTCCCCCGTTTCCTGTTTGGAAAGCAGTGCCAGCAGCAGGATGACAAAAAAACCGCCGCACCTGCCGGAACCACTTCTGATGTACCATTGCCTCCTCCGATTTTTACAAGAACGAGTTTAATGCTGATGCTTGATCAGGCCGAACTTTTTGGACAGCTCCATCACAAGCACGGGCACGATCGCCAGCCCCAGGCCGATCAGATACAGCTGCGGGGACAGGGAAACCAGCTCAAACAGGATGCCCACCGGGGTAAACAGCACAAGCGCCACCAGCAGCACCGAGATCAGGCACGCCCAGTTGAGCTTGTGGTTGGTAAACGGGCCGATATGGAACAGCGAATGCTCGGAGCGCATGTTGAACGCCTGCACGATCTGGGACAGGGACAGCACCATAAACGCCATCGTCTGGCCGCCGGCCTCCAGCCCGTTTTTGTGCGCGGCGACGATGATCGAGGTCTCGGTCGGGTCGCCGATGTGCTGCTCCGCGGTCAGGCCGCGGGCCGGGTCTGTCTCGTAGTGACGGAGCAATCCGTCAACCGGGGTTTGGTGCGATGTCATGGATAACGCCTTCTTTGTCATGTGTTTTCCATGAATACAGCATAGCAAACAACGAGGCATTGCTCACCGGACAAAAACGCTAACTGTCCATTTTTCCCTCACTCCTGCCAAATTGTGTGTTTTTTTGACACTTTCCCGGATTTGTCCGGCGCTGCTGCCGCGGTTTCCGCCAAAGATGGTAAGCGCACCGAAAAACCTTTCCTATTTTCGCATAAAAAGAAACTTTGCGCTTTTCTTTCACAGAAAAGCGCAAAGGTTTGCAAGCCCGAAGCGATGCGGAGACCAATCATGTCCGGATATCTGATCTGATGCCGTGCCGTCAGCACATTTTATGCCCATTTGCGTGCATGCGGAACTTAAGGCCGAGCACCTCGGCCGCCCGCTTGCACATCAGCATGCGCTGCAAAAAGATCTCAAAATAGTCCAGAATGGAGCAGATCTCCTCGTCCAGCTCGATATCGAGCTGGACGGTCTTTTTTTCGGTCAGCACGGTCAGCTCGGCGGCCACGGCGGCGTAGTTGACGCGGTCGTGCTTGTCGAACGTCGCCTTGACCCGGTTGCGCACGCGGTTGCGGCGCACATCGCTCTTGTCCGCCAAAATGAGCGCCGCGGACACCGGATCGACCGCCGTGCCGGTCTTTTCGTCGTGCTGGCCGATGGCGGATGTCACGCATGCCACTTCTTCCGGCGGCATGCCCAGCCCGCGCAGGATCTGGAACGCGAGCAGCGCACCGCTGTGCGCGTGGTCGACCCGGTTGACGCAGTTGCCGATATCGTGCATATACCCCGCGATGCGCGCCAGCTCGCATACGCGCTTATCGTATCCGAGCGACGCGAGGATGTCGCCCGCCCCCTTGGCGACCTTGCAGGCGTGCTTTTTCGAGTGCTCGGTGTAGCCCAGCGCGCCCAGCATATCGTTGCCGCGCTCCATCAGCGCGGTCACCTCGGGATTTTCCTTCATTTGTTTATAGGTAATAGTCTGGTATTCCATGAAAAACGTTACACGCTCCTGTTTACAGTCTGTGGATGGCGTCCATCGCGAGCGGCGAGCGCTCGCACTCCCCGGCGCCCAGCGTCAGCTGCCAGCACAGCGGGCTGCCCTGCATATGCGCCGCCGCATAGCTCAGGCCATTGGTGCGCTCGTCCAGATAGGGCCGGTCGATCTGCCCCGGGTCACCCAGCAGGATGATCTTGGTACCCTTGCCCGCGCGCGTGATCACGCCCTTGACCTGCGCCGGGGTCATGTTCTGCGCCTCATCGATGATCAAATAGGTCTGCGCAATCGACCGGCCGCGGATGAAGTTCATCGCCTCGGCCTGAATGATGCCGCGCGCAAAGATCTCGCGGATCTTGTCCTGCAATGCCGCCTCGTCGCGGTAGCGCTCGGCGTCGTTGGAATCGATCAGCTGCTCGAGATTGTCCATCACCGGCCGCAGCAGCGGAGAGATCTTCTCCTGCTCGTCGCCGGGCAGAAAGCCGATCTCCAGATCGAACTGCGCGTTCGGGCGGCAGATCAGGATGCGGCGGTACTCGTTTTTGCCCTCGCACAGCAGCTTTTCCAAACCGACTGCGAGCGAGTAGAACGTCTTGGCCGTGCCCGCCATGCCGCGCACGATGACAAGCGGCGCGGTCTCCGCGGGCTGCATGAGCGCCTCCTGTAGGAAATACTGCCCCGCCGAGCGCGGCTTGACCCCGTAGGGCGTGCGCTTACTATACTCCAGCGCGACCACCTTTTCCCCGCACACGCGGCCGAGCTGGGTCTTTTTGTTCGACTGGTCGGCGTGCAGCACGACAAACTGGTTGGGCGTGAGGCTGGGCCGGATGGCATTGCCCGCCTCGTCGGTCTGGTACAGTTCCTCGCACGGCACGCCCCGCTTGCGGAAATCCCGGAACCGCGCCTCGGGCGCATAGCATTCGATGCGGCCGGTGTAGCCCATGCCGTTTTCCGGCGCCTGCTCGGTCGTGAAGTCCTCGGCCGCGAGACCGAGCATCTGCGCCTTGAGCCGCAGCAGGATGTCCTTGGTCACCAGCACGATCTGCCCGCCCTGCTCATGCAGCCCCTTGCACACGCGCAGGATGCGATTATCCTGCACGCTGTCGGACAGGCTTTCCGGCAGCGTGACGTCCACGCAGTTGGACTCGACGCGCAGCGTGCCCCCGCTTTCCAGCGGCACGCCCTCCAGC
>USLE01000230.1 GCA_900555465.1 uncultured Butyricicoccus sp. | reverse complement strand
CGCTGTATTTGCAAGCTGTCTGCAAATGGCTGCAAGTAACGGTAAATTACATTTTGTCCACGCAGGATCTAGTATGTGTCAGATAGGTGCATGACGCTATGAAATCCTTACAGCATCTTCTTCTGGCACTGCAGGCACATCCGGCCGCCATCAGGCATAGTTTCCGTAACTTCGGCCGGCATAATCCATTTCCCGCAGGCAGCATACCAGAAACCATTAACCCCATTCTGGTCACTTTCGGCAATCAAATGGACAATCTTCTTCTTCGTCATTCCGTACTTTTTCAAGATAATTTCCTCCTCACACGGTTCCATTCCGTTATTTTCACTAACATTTTCACTTCGGTCGTCATGAACAATCTTCTGATACATTAACCGATAGATTAACCCCTCGAAATACATTAACTGTTACATTAACTGCCTATTTCATCCCGGTCTTCATGGCTGGTCTGGTCTTTTCTTCTCAAAACCCGCCCCAGAACGCAAAAAAGACCCAAGGCATCTCTTGCCCTGAGTCTCTTTTCGGTCCACTTTATGTGGCGGATTTAGTTCGTTTTTCGCGTGGGGAATACAAAAACAGATACGCCACTTTTTTGTAGATCAGCCCGGAGGCCAAGTCATATCACGGCCGGAGAGCACATGGAAATGCAGATGGAATACGCTCTGCCCCGCCTGTTCGCCGATATTGGAGACCACGCGGAAACTTTCCAGCCCCATGTCCTTTGCAATTTTGGCAATCACTTCAAAGCAGTGCGCTACGACTGCACTGTTGGAGGCATCCACCGCAGCGACAGACTGGATATGCTGCTTGGGGATGACCAGAAAATGCGTCGGCGCCTGCGGGTCGATGTCGTAAAAGGCATAGCACTGCTCGTCCTCATAGACTTTTTTCGAGGGGATTTCCCCTGCGACGATTTTACAGAACAGACAATCCTGCATATTGACCGCTCCTTTCCTATACTACCAGTATAGCGGTTTTACAGCATCGCGTCAACAATGTTGTTGACCGCCTCAAGCGCTTCCTCGAGCTTCGCCGGGTTCTTGCCGCCCGCAGTTGCGCTGTCCGGACGGCCGCCGCCGCCACCGCCAACGATCTTAGCGACTTCCTTGATGATCTTGCCCGCATGTGCACCCTTCTTCACGGCTTCCGCACCGCAGACGCAGAGCAGATTGACCTTCTCGCCGTTTACCGAGGAGAGCACAGCCACCATATTGGGCGCCTTCTCCTTGATGCCGTCGCCCATCGTGCGCAGCACGTCCGCCGTTGCATCCTCCAGCTTGGTCGCTACGACGTTTACACCCTTGACATCGCGCGAAACATTGAACAGGTCGACCATCTGCATGGAAGCGATCTTGCCATTGAGCTTTTCGACCTTTTTGCTCACAGCGCGCAGATCGGACATGGTCTGCTCGACCTTGGCCGCCAGCTCGTTCGGGGAGGTCTTGAGCGCTGCCGCCGTCTCGCTCAGGATATGCTGGCGCTCGTTGATGAAGTCCAGCACAGCCTTGCCGGTGATCGCTTCGATGCGGCGCACGCCAGCAGCAACAGAGGCCTCGCCGATGATCTTGAACATACCCGCCTTGGCCGTATTGTCCAGATGCGTGCCGCCGCACAGCTCGACCGAGTCGCCCGCCTGTACCACGCGCACCACAGCGCCGTACTTTTCGCCGAACAGCGCCATTGCGCCCTTCTTCTTCGCTTCGTCGATAGACATTTCCTCGGTAATGACCGGGCTGCCCGCAAGGATCGCTTCATTGACCAGGTTTTCCACCTGGGACAGTTCTTCGGGCGTCAGCGCCGCGAAGTGCGTAAAGTCGAAGCGGATGTGATCGTTAGCCGTATAGGAGCCGGCCTGCTCAACATGGTCGCCGAGCACAGTGCGCAGCGCCTTCTGCAGCAGGTGGGTCGAGGTATGCGCACGGCAGATCGCCTGACGGTACTCCGCATCGACCTTGGCCTCTACCTCGTCCTCAACCGAGATCTCGCCCTCGGTCACAACGCCGATGTGCATATACTTACCGTCCTTGGTCTTCTGCACATCGGACACGGTCACAGCGCCGTTCTTGCCGACCAGCACGCCGTGGTCGCCGATCTGGCCGCCCATCTCCGCATAGAACGGGGTATGATCCAGTACGACCGTGATCTTCTCACCCTTGGCGGCTGCGCCGGACGGCTCGCCCTCGTTGACGATCGCCAGCACCTTGGCGCTCTCGCCCAGCGTCTCATAGCCGTCAAAACGGGTCTTGATCGACTTGTCAAGGCCAAGATCTTCGCTCTGCCAGCCGAGGTCGCCCATCTTCTTGCGGTCCTCACGGGCACGCTCGCGCTGCTCGTTCATCAGGCGGTCGAACTCGTCGCGGTTGGTGGTCATGCCCTGCTCCTCGAGGATCTCAAGCGTCAGGTCGATCGGGAAGCCGTAGGTGTCATACAGCTGGAAAGCGTCCGCTGCGGGCAGCTCCTTGCCGTCTGCTGCTGCAATGCGCTCGTTCAGAATGGACAGGCCGCTGTCAATGGTCTTGTTGAAGCTGGCCTCCTCGTTCTCAATGACCTTGTGGATATACTTCTGCTTCTCGACCAGCTCGGGGTATGCGCCGCCGGATTCCTGGATGACCGTGGTCGCAACCTCGGACAGGAATGGGCGGTCGATGCCAAGCAGTTTGCCGTGGCGCGCCGCACGGCGCAGCAGGCGGCGAAGAACATAGCCGCGGCCCTCGTTGGACGGGATAACGCCGTCGCAGATCATCATAACGGTCGAACGGATGTGGTCGGTGATAACGCGGAGCGAAATATCGGTCTTTTCGCTGTCGCCGTAGTGCTTGCCCGCGATCTCGGAGACCTTGTTGGTGATGTTGCGCACGGTGTCCACATCAAACAGCGAACCCACGCCCTGTACCACGCAGGCCAGACGCTCGAGGCCCATACCAGTGTCGATGTTCTTCTGCTTCAGTTCCGTGTAGTTGCCGTTGCCGTCGTTGTCGAACTGGGAGAATACGTTGTTCCAGACCTCCATATAGCGGTCACAGTCGCAGCCGACCGTGCAGCCCGGCTTGCCGCAGCCGTACTCCGGGCCACGGTCGTAGTAGATCTCCGAGCACGGGCCGCACGGACCCGAGCCGTGCTCCCAGAAGTTGTCTTCCTTGCCAAAGCGGAAGATGCGCTCCGCCGGGATGCCGATATCCTTGTTCCAGATCTCGAACGCCTCGTCGTCATCCACATAGATGGACGGATACAGGCGGTCGGGGTCAATGCCGACCCATTCCGGGCTGGTCAGGAATTCCCAGCTCCATGCGATCGCTTCCTTCTTGAAGTAATCGCCAAAGGAGAAGTTGCCCAGCATCTCAAAGAACGTGCCGTGGCGCGCGGTCTTGCCGACGTTTTCGATGTCGCCCGTGCGGATGCACTTCTGGCAGGTCGTCACGCGATGGCGCGGCGGCTCCTGCTCGCCGGTGAAATACGG